>CAZMVS010000370.1:0-4224 GCA_964569525.1 uncultured Planctomycetales bacterium | reverse complement strand
ATGCGGAGTAAATACAACGAGTATCCCGAGTATCACACCTCGCTGGATAACCTTGACCTGGTAACGCCACAGGGACTGGCGGGTTCGTTCGAGGTTTTGCAGAAATGTATTACCGTGTTGGAGAATAACCAGCGTTATCGTGTAACGGTTCACGGTGAGCCTCAGCTGGGTAAACGGGGTTTGTATCCTACCCTCAGCACGACCAATTCAAAAAATGTTGTCCAGGACATGATGAACTTCATTGCCTATGCCGATGGGAGTAACGACCTGATCGAAATCAGCAACCTTACCGGGGTACCCGTGTGGGAGCTGTACGACATGGTGGAAAAGCTAAGCGTTAACGGCCTGCTCGAAACAGCCGATTAAGATGGTATAATTCCCGCCTACAGACAACCGGATTCGCAATGATATTGAAATATGCGAATACTGATAAAAGTAATGCGCTTCATCACGGATCGAATACAAGGTTTTGGATATGACACAATTTCGAATGCAGTTGCTAATCCTGTGGGCGGCTATAACGTTTGTCGCTTCTCCTCTTGCGGCCACGGAGGCGGAGAAAAAGGATAACGTTCCCTCTTATTGGCCAAGCTACCCGACCTATGTGGATCTTGAATCGGAACATCGGCCGGTGATTTCTTTAAACGGACGGTGGCAATTTCAAACCGATCCGCAGGAACTGGGTATTCCGCAACAGTGGTATCAGTCGGGCAAGTCTTTCAGTGGAAAGATCGAGGTTCCCGGTGCTTGGCAGGCGCAGGGTGTTGGTCAACCCACCCCTTATCTCAAAACGCAGTACCTCGGCACCGCCTGGTACAAGCGTTGTTTTCATGTGGTGCGGAAATGGCCTGATCAGCAAGTTCGCCTCAAGATCGGCGGAGCGAATCCGTCTTTTGACGTTTGGGTAAATGGCCAAAGTGTCGGCTATTCTCGACAACCGGGGTTGCCTTGCCGTTTTGATATTACCAAGGTGGTTCAATATGACCAAGTAAACAATATCACCATCCGTGTGCATGAAACCAACCGGGGGTTGGGTAATTGGTATAACCTCAATGCGTCGTGGAGCGGATTGTGGCGAAGTGTCAGCGTGGAGTTGACCCGGTCGGTGTGGATCGAAAATGTATTCATCGTTCCCGATTTGGATCGTTCGGCGGCGACGGTTCATTTTGATTGTGTGGCTGCGAATGGAAATGCGCGTAAAAAGATTGTTGCAAAGGTCCGGGTTCATGATGCCCAGAAGCAGGTTGCGGGGACGGCGTCACGAGAGATCAAGCTGACCGGCAAGAAACAGACCGTAAGCATGGAAGTTCCAATCGAAGACGTTTGCCCGTGGAGTCCAAACGATCCGCATTTGTACCGTTTGGGACTTCAGCTAACGGAAAATGACGAGATTATTGATGCCGTCGGTGAGCGGTTCGGGATGCGGAAAATCGCAGTGAAGGGGCGGCAGATCCTGCTTAATGACGAGCCGATCTATCTACGGGGGGTGGGCGATGACGGGATGTATCCGAATCGACTTTGTCCGGAAACGGATCGCAGGACGTTGCGGCAGCACATGCAGTTGATCAAAGATTGCGGCTTTAATTACGTTTATCCGTGTTTGATCATGCAGCCGGAGGAATATCTCGATGCGGCGGACGAAGTGGGCCTGATGATTCAATATGACGCGGCCGCCGTGCTTGCTTTTCAACGCAATGGTCCGGGGCGATTGCCGACGTGCACGCGTAAGGAGCGGAACCGTTTGATTCTGCAACAATGGGAAGCGTTGTTGCGCTGGACGCAGAATCACCCCAGTATCATTATCTATTCGCCGGGCAGTGAACTGGCGCATGAGCCGATTCTTGACAAGATGTATGAGGTGGCCGGCAAGAAGGATGCCTCCCGGCTAGTGCTCAACTGGACGGGGGATAAGCAAACGACGGATGTGATGGACGTGGGCGACCTGGCGGCGACGCTGGATCCCGGTGAACAACTGCATAAAACCATTGCCGGCTGGAAGGGGCCGGTTCCGGGATTGATCCATGAGTATATCGGGGCGGAGACCATGCCTGATCCTCGGTTGATTGAAAAGTTCAAAACCGGGTTGCAGCCGATTTATGAAAAACAGGTTCAACAGGCGGTGGAAAAGCTCGGCATCAGTGAGCTTATTGGCCAATTAGTGGAGAATTCTCAACACATCGCCGCCGCTTGCCGGAAATTCGAGCTTGAAGAAGCCCGTAAGGTGACTGATCCGACGGGTTATAACATGTGGCTGATCCAGGATATTCATATTTGTCCGCAGGGTATTTTCGATCCCTTCTGGCAAGGGCAATCCGTTCGGCCGGAAACGATCGCTCAAAGTGCGGGCGATACCATCCTCATGATGCAGGAAAAGTCGCTGCGCACCGTGCGCTGTTTTTGGGCTGAGCAAAAGGCGGGACTTGAAATTTGGATTTCCCATTTCGGGTCGAAACGAATTGAAGGTGCCACTTTGCACTGGGCTTTGCAAGCGCATTCCGGGAACAAGACACTGCTTACCGGTAAAAAATGCGGTATCGATGTGGAACGTTTTTATGCCGGCAAAATATGTGATCTTGTGTTGGATATTCCCAAGCTTGGCGAGGCGACGACGGGCAAATTGAAAGTCAGTCTGGGCGATGCGCATACGGAAATAGAAAATGAGTGGAAGCTCTGGCTGCTGCCCAAGGAAAAACCGATTTCTTTTGATTTGAAGATTGGCTTGTACAGTACCGCCGAAAAATTGAGCTTGAAAGGCATTGCCGAAAGGTATCCACGGACTACGCTCTGGACGGGACAAAAGGTGGATATTCTGATCGCAGATAGTGTTGATAAAAATGTGGCGGATTATGTAGCCAGGGGTGGGGATCTGCTGCTTTTGGTGATGAACAATGATCGGCTGATCAAAACGCAGTTCATGCCTCGCTGGCCGCTGTCGGGTATCGTGAACAACAGTGCGACGCTGATTAATGATCATCCTTGCCTGGACGGCTGGCCGCAGGAGGGATTTTGCGACTACCAGTTTTATCACCTCATCGGCCGAACTATTCCGTCGCCGCAATGGCCCACCTATAACCGGGGGCGATCAGAAGCTTTTAATTTGGACCTGTTTTCAAGCAAGGTGCCGCCGATCATTCGCGTTTTTCACACCCAGGCCAATTGCGCGTATTTGTTTGAAGCGAAGGTCGGACAAGGCCGCCTGTTGGCCAGTACTTTTAATTTCGTCGAGACCGTGGGGGAATTTGCCGAAGCGGATTATCTTTTCAATGAGTTGCTACTATACATGAATGGTCATCATTTCGAACCGGAGTCAGCACTAGGCGAGCAGGATTTGCTTTTGCTAACCGATAATGCAGAATAAGCCTATCGGCGGAGTTGTGTCGATCGAGAAACAAGAAATTTGAAAAAATAAAAGCTTAGTATTTGGCATGGATTACCTCAATGGTTGAATATTTATTGGATAGTATTGCGAATTTCCTGTTTGGTATCATGCTTCCGATTTGTATTATTTTCCTCGTTGGCCTGATCGAATCGGAAGTCAGAAAACCACCTGTGGTAAACGGGAACACAATATTAAAACTGGGATATACATGTAAAGTGCCCGCCATCATTGCGTGGGTATTCTTTTGTTATATTATGGTTCTCCTTTTATTTGATTGTGACTCCATTCTTTCGCGTGTATTTTCGATTTTAGCTGTTCTATTTGCAACGTTCGTACTGTGGGTAATATATAGTCAGAAAATTATTTATAATGATGAATCCATCACGATGACGGAATTCTGGCCATTTATCAAACGGAGTATTGCCATAAAAGAGATTGAAAAATATGAAGATGAAGCCGACAAGGTTTTGATCTATAGCCGAAATGGAAAGACAATAAAGGTATATAAGTTTATGCCGGGTTGGAGAAGGTTTGTTCGGGATATCATTGGCATACTTGATGAAAATGTAAAAGAAAAACCTTCCCAAGGACAAAGACTCTATTGAGCACTTTGCTGATCAAATATCCTGCAATACCTAAGGTATCAACACAAACGTTATTTATAATCTTTTGTAAATATTAAAAATAAACCTCATACTTCAAATTTCAAAAGCGGGCCGGTCTAAGCATTAAGGTCATTTCGAATACTGTTTGGCAAGGCAGGTTCATTTTCCGTACTGGGCGAATTCGTCGATCTGTTGTGCCAGGCCCATGAGAATCTGGGCTTCTGCGCGGCTGAGTTTCGC
>CAZMVS010000369.1:0-3704 GCA_964569525.1 uncultured Planctomycetales bacterium | reverse complement strand
GCAAGGAATTGAACTATCACTCATTTTTACATTAAAAACCACAAGTTCCGCCAGATTTCAAAAAGACAAAGAAAAACCTCGGGAAGTGATGGTGCTCTCTTCCCGAGGCTATTACTTTAAAAGAAAACCTTCTTACGATCCGGCTTATTTCAGTTTGTACTTTTTCTTGAACCGTTCCACTCGGCCGGCCGTGTCGATAAACCGTTGTTTCCCGGTGAAGAAAGGATGGCAGGCCGAACAGATATCCACCTTGATCTTGTCCACGGTCGAACGGGTTTCGAAAGAGTTCCCACAGGCACAGACGGCTGTGGCCTTGCCGTATTTCGGGTGAATTCCAGATTTCATTTTTATGGCTCCTGACTTATAAGTCGATTTTACGATTTTTCCGTATCCGAGGGATCATCGCCTTTTTTATTCAACAGGGCTTGCTTCAGTTCCCAGATTCCAAGACCTATGCCTAACAGAAATACCGAATCCACCAACCGGTGAATGGCTCCAGGTGTCGTGCCGATGGGGGGGATCGTGTTGTAATTGTCGAATCCGGAAACCCGAAGCACAAGAGCAATCACTAAAAGCGCAAAGCCGACTTGAATCACCATTTTGGCGCTCATTTATCGGTCCTCCTGTCTGTTTAACATATTTAACTTCCTTGATTTCAGGAAGTTACATTCTTGTCAGCAAAACAGCCCAAATGTATAACACAGCCGGCTACTGCTGTCAACCACAAATTTGACAGCATGAATCTGTTTGTCCGAAGGCTTGAGGAATTCCGATTTCCGTTCTTTGCAAATATCCGCTACAATGAAGAAAAAACAATACAATCTCGGTCTGTTACCGAAGAAGTCCACTTCATGCATCGATAATTGGGGACAATTTGACCGATAAACATTCCGCTTTCTCCAAATAAGGTCAATCGAAAGGATGACGAAATATGAAACATTGGGGGATTTTTACACTGATTTTCTGTTTGGGATGGGGGTGCTTTTCCGCAGTCCGGGCGCAGGAGGGTGTTTTTCAGCGAAAGGCCGATATCTATCACGATGGCTGGATCGATCTCAATAAGAATGGACAAAAGGATCCTTACGAAGATCCTTCGCTCGACGCGGAAAAGCGGATCGACGACCTGCTTTCGCGTATGTCCATCGAGGAGAAGACCTGTCAGATGGCCACCCTGTATGGCTATGGCCGGGTGCTCCAGGATGCCCTTCCCACCGAGGAGTGGAAACAGCAAATCTGGAAGGATGGTATTGCCAATATTGACGAGCATCTCAACGGCTTTCAGGGCTGGGGACGTCCACCGAGTGATCATCCGGGCTGCTGGCCGGCTTCGGCTCATGCCGAAGCGCTGAATGAGGTACAGCGGTTTTTTATCGAGGATACGCGGTTGGGCATTCCCGTGGACTTCACCAATGAAGGCATCCGCGGCATTGAGGCGGTGAAGGCCACGAATTTCCCCACCCAGCTCGGTATCGGTCACACCTGGAACCGGGCGCTCGTGCGCCGCATGGGCGAAATCACCGGCAGGGAGGCGCGGCTGTTGGGTTTTACGAACGTCTATGCGCCGATTCTCGATGTGGCTCGCGATCAACGCTGGGGCCGTATGGAGGAAGTGTACGGTGAATCCCCCTTTCTGGTCTCTCGTCTTGGCGTCGAAATGATCCAGGGTCTTCAGTCGCAGGGTGTGGCGTCGACGCCAAAGCATTATACGGCTTACAGCAACAACAAGGGTGCTCGGGAGGGCCTGGCCCGGACCGATCCCAAGAGCGGCCCGCGCGAAGTGGAGATGATCTTCATGGCGCCTTTCAAGGCGGCCTTTCTCGAAGCGGGCGCAATGGGTGTGATGAGTTCCTATAACGACTATGACGGCGTGCCCATCACCGGCAGCTCTTATTACCTGACCGAGAAACTGCGGGGCGAGTATGGATTCCGGGGCTATGTGGTCTCGGACAGTGATGCCGTGGTTTACCTGACGAACAAACACGCCGTGGCGAAGGACTACAAGGAAGCGGTTTACCAGGCAGTCGAGGCGGGGCTCAATGTTCGCTGTACCTTCAATCCGCCCGAACGATTCATCGAGCCGCTGCGCGAGCTGGTTAACGAAGGACGTATATCAGTCGAGATGATTGACTCCCGTGTCCGGGACGTGCTGCGAGTGAAGTACTGGCTGGGGCTGTTCGATGAGCCTTACCAGGAGAACTACGAGGAGGCTGACCGGGTGGTGCTGGGCGAGGAGCATCAGGAGGTGGCGCTGCAGGCCTCGCGGGAGTCGCTTGTGCTGCTGAAAAACGAGGGCGGGCTGCTGCCGCTCGAGCCCGAGGCGCTGAAAACGATCGCGGTTTGCGGGCCGAACGCCGACGAAGACTCCTATGCGCTGTTGCACTATGGACCGCTTGGGGTGGAGGTGACCACCGTGTTGGAGGGCATTCGGCAGTTGGCCGGCGACGAGACCGAGGTGCTTTATTCCAAGGGATGCGACCTGGTCGACGCCAACTGGCCGGAGAGTGAGATTCTGCCCGAGCCGCTGACGGCGGAAGAGCAGGCGGAAATTGCCAAAGCCGTCGAACAGGCAAGGCGGGCGGACGTTGCCATTGTTGTCCTCGGCGGCGGTCCCCGGACCTGCGGCGAAAACAAGTCCCGCACGAGTCTTGACCTGCCCGGCCGCCAGCTCGATCTGGTGAAAGCGGTTTATGCCACCGGCACGCCGACCGTTGTGGTGCTGATCAACGGCCGGCCGCTGAGCATCAACTGGTGCAGCAAGTATGCTCCGGCGATCCTGGAGGCGTGGTACCCCGGCAGCCAGGGGGGTGTGGCCGTGGCCGAGGCGCTGTTCGGCCTGCTCAATCCGGGAGGCAAGCTGACCGTGACTTTCCCCAGGACAGTCGGCCAGATTCGGATGAATTTCCCGACTAAGCCGAATGCCCAGATCGACCACCTCTGGGAAGAACCGGCGCGGGTCAACGGTGTGCTCTATCCCTTTGGTTACGGGCTGAGTTACACGACCTTTGAGTACAGCGATCTTGAGATATCCCCCGGGAAGCGAAAAGCGGACGGCCCCATCGGCCTGTCCTGCAATGTAAAGAACACCGGGGCGGTGGCCGGGGACGAAATCGTGCAGCTCTATGTTCGCGATGTGGTCAGCACGGTGACCACTTATGAAAAAAATCTCCGCGGCTTTGAGCGGATTCACCTTGAGCCGGGCCAGACAAAACGGGTTCATTTCACGCTGGAGCCGGAGCACCTGGTGCTGTTGGACCGGCAGATGCAGTGGGTGGTGGAACCGGGTGAGTTTCGGGTGATGGTCGGCGCATCGTCCGAGGACATTCGCCTGGAGGGTGTTTTCGAGATTATTCCTTAAAAAAACAATATAGTCAATCATGGCACATTTCTAAAGAAAGAATTGACGGATGGGGCCCCAATTCACCAGCCCCCTTCACCCTGCTATTCGGGCACTTTCACACCTCCTGATTGGCTCGTTGAAAGGGGGAGAATAAAAAATATATCACTTTAGTCAGCTTTTAACTTGACATTTGGCCCTCTTCCGCTACATACTATAATGTTGTTATTAACTGTTTTGTTTTGTGTTAGATTGCCCTCCTTTAGAAATCGTATCAGGGGGCCGTACCTATGCATTCTACAGATTTGAAAAATTATATGGGGGGGCTGAAACAATTGCCCACCCTTCCACCTGTTGCGTCCAAATTGAT
>CAZMVS010000368.1:0-13333 GCA_964569525.1 uncultured Planctomycetales bacterium | reverse complement strand
TTACCGCGGCTGCTGGCACGGAGTTAGCCACCCCTTTCGTTTGCTGATCAACGCCCCGGATTATTCACCCGGTTTACTTTCTGACAAACTATTGGAGTTTACATCCCGAGGGACTTCATCCTCCACGCGGCGTCGCTCCGTCAGGCTTGCGCCCATTGCGGAATATTCGTTGCTGCAGCCACCCGTAGGTGTCCGGGCAGTGTCTCAGTCCCGATGTGGCCGGTCGCGCTCTCACGCCGGCTACCCGTCATCGCCTTGGTAGGCCATTACCCCACCAACAAGCTGATAGGACATGGGCCGAGCTCGTACCGACAGGTCCCGAAGGATCCCCGCCTTTTGATCTGCCAGCCATGTGACTCGCAGATATCATCGGGTATTACCAGCACTTTCGCTAAAGGGCCGAAGCCCGCTGCTATCCCCGTGTCCGAGATACGTTACCCATGCATTACTCACCCGTTCGCCACTAACTTTGTGATCGATTACTCTCACACAAAGTTCGTACGACTTGCATGCCTTAGCCACGCCGCCAGCGTTCGTTCTGAGCCAGGATCAAACTCTTCAGTTTGTTTATCGTTGCAACAGGTCGATCCCCCGAAGAGGACCTACCCGTTTTGCTGCAAACGCTGGTTTCCGGCGACCTTCGCCTGCAAAGCGAATTCACCAGATGCCGGTGTTACCGGCCCGCCGACCGTTCGCCCCCTGGCTTAGGTGGGAACGATCAACTTGAGGCTTTGTGAGCATGACGAATTCTATGCAGTTCCGTCATACTCCCATACTCTCACGGCGTCTGTCACACTGTTAACTTGTCAAAGAACATCACTTTATCCCAGCTACTCGTTCTCACTGGGGAGCCACGCATTCTACCAAGGATAAAACTCTTGTCAACCACCTCATCGGACAATGCGTGCAGAAATTTTTTTGCTTAGTAAGTTTTTTCCTCTGCTTTATTATCGCCCCGCATTTTTTACAGGGTCTGATAACATCTTAAAGCGGCCAGTGATCAGGGATCAAATGGCCGCTTTCAGTTCAGTTGGCAATCTTACAAATCGCTCAACAAGATCACTTACAAAGCCACTATTACTATAGTCCATATTCGCAGCCTATGTCAAGACCGTTGCTGGAACCTTAATTATTGTAAGTCCTTACAAAATCAGCATTATCGTTGATAAAAGGACGTTAATGCTGGGGATCCGGTTTGGTATCCGCCGATTTTTGCAAATTATGGATGGAAATTTGACCTGCCAGGGCTTCGGTGACCTGTGTGAGGGCCTCGCTGATCCCTTGGGGGTTGTGGTCGAATAAATCCTGCGGAGTTCCACGATCTCCGCTGATCCGGATATTCACGTTAATTGGGAGGGATCCAAGGAAGGGGATTTTCAGCTCATCGGCAGCCTTGCGAGCTCCCCCTTTACCGAAAAGATCGTATTCCGTGCCCGTGTCCGGGGCGATGAAGTAGCTCATGTTTTCAATAATGCCAAGAATAGGCACGTTTAATTGCTGGTACATTCGAGCGGCCCGGGTAGCGTCAGCCAAGGCGACTTCTTGAGGCGTGCACACGATCACGGCCCCGGTCATGGGGATAGACTGGGACAGTGTTAGGGGCACGTCCCCTGTGCCCGGGGGCAGATCCACGATGAGGTAATCCAGCTCGCCCCAATCGACCTGTTCAAGGAACTGTTTTACGGTGCCATGGATCATAGGGCCCCGCCAAATCACCGCACGACCGGGTTCGATGATAAAGCCAATGCTCATTACCTTCAGTCCGGAGGTCTCTATGGGAATTATCTTTTCCTTGGTTCCATAAGGCTGGGCATTTTCCGCTCCTAACATTTTGGGAATGGACGGACCGTACATGTCGGAGTCGAGCAAGCCGACCTTTGCTCCCGCTCTGGCCAATCCGATAGCGGTTAATACCGCTACTGTGCTCTTGCCGACGCCACCCTTGCCGGAACCGACGGCAATAACGTTTTTCACGCCGGGTAGATGGACTTGTTGCGTGGGATTCTGACGTACCTTGGCACTGAACTCCACTTCCACTTTTTGCACGCCATCCACTTGTTGAACCGCTTGGGTAATGTCTTCGCGAATTCGATTTTTCATGGGACAGGCCGGCGTGGTTAACTCCACGTGAATACGCACGTGCCCGTTCGAAGTAGCTACGTTTTTGACCATGTTCAAAGATACGAGGTCTTTACCCAAACCCGGATCCTGAACTTGACGTAGGGCATCGGTAACCTGTTCCGAGGTGGGAGTGGAACTCATAATCGTCCCTCTTTTCTGTCTTGAAGGTTGGTGAAGGTCTCAATAGAAAATCCGAATAATACTCAAGATTTCCTTCAAGATAATAGTACTAATCAGGTACTGTTTCAACCCCCTCTTGCTCAGAGTTGTGATGTAGTGGGGGCCTCAAAAAAAGTGTCGCCATAACGAATCGGAGCTTCACTAGGTAGGGTATAGTCATGACAGTGTAATACACAAAAGGGTATGAAGCCTTATTTAGGCTTCATACCCTTGGAGAAATCCAATTGTTGGTTTACTAAATACTAAGTTTTTTATGCCCGGCGACGATACAGTAAGAGGGTTCCCAGGCCGATCAGCAGCAAACTGGTCGGTTCGGGAACGGCACTATCATCCGGCCACAAGGTGTACAGGCTCTCAGAGCAATTTGTCAGCGATGAGTTCCATTCCCAAGTGCTTAAGTCGCAACCAAATACCAGGGATAGGGATTTAATACTGCTGGCTCCGCCGCCATCAGGCCAATCTCCAGAGCCGGGGAGATTTTTAGTTGTCGCCTTCCAAAGCCCCTCGCCATCAATAGTAGAATAGGTTGAGCTATATACGTTTGTTTGAAATTCCATGGCTGTGATTGGCCCGGATATTTGGTGAGGCGTTCCGTCATAGTCAAAGGTCAACAGGAAACTACCACCGGTAAATTTAGCGACACCGGTGGAGGAATCGTAACTACTCAGCCACGTTTTCATATCAACGAAACCATCGGTTATCGTTCCACCCAATTGTGTTGGATCATTAAGTGTGATGGCATTGCTAGCTTGGGAGATGCTGAATTTTCCGGTATTCACATCAAAGACGGTGTCGGGAATACCATCACTTAAATTGCTTTGGATGGATTCATACGTTGCCCACGCCGGACCAGCCAAGTACGCGAGGAAGCCTGCCGCAATTAATAATACCAGCTTTTTCTGCCTCATCGGATTTCCCCTTTTCCTTTTCCCATAGATATGAGGGTCTTTTCCCCTCCGGTGTTAATAACGACTCACGCAGCCGTCTATATTTGATTTGCGAAACTACCGATTCCGCCTGCGAATCAACAGGCTCATTGACCCAACGAGCAACAACAAAGCGGAACCTGGCTCCGGTATCCAATAGGCTAGCGAAATGCCTGTGGATGTTCCTGATACATATTGGCCTCCCTGCCAATTGAGTAAGTCACCACCATCCTGCTCGACCTTCCCAAAAGATGCGTCCAGCCAATATTTCGACCCTTCGGGCATGTTCATGACGCCCAAGGTATTGTCCATCAGGAAACCGTCTTGAACTGTCACAAAGGCGGTGTTTTCGACTAAGTCAATGTTGTTTGAGTCCGGGCCTGTTTCGGTCATTCGATATCCCGAAACATTTCCTTCCAGCAGTAGTCCATCGTAAAGGAGGTTGTAGGTTGCGTCGTATAACTTACCTGTTATGGTCAACGTTCCGCCGCCGTCAAAAAGGGCGTCAGCGGGCTGCGTTGGATCACCAGGATTCAGATCCGTATTCAACGGATTTCCCATCCAGGTTAAATCTGTACTATTATCAATGAACCATATGTTTGGATAGCCGGTACCGTCGCTGATCGATCCGTTTGTCAAACTGGCAAAAGGAATTGTCCATTGATCGGTAGAACCGTTAAAAATAGGGGCGGCACCGATATTGCCAGCAAGCGACAGGATGGTATCGCCTTGTGCAGCCGACGACATGAAAAACAAAATCGGTAATATAATGACACAGAGGCGTCGAGAGCACTTTAGTCCACTTCTTGTGGTTTGCATCTTCTTTCTCTCCCCTCTTTAAGATATCAAATACTGTCAACGGAACTGCACAACTTAACAAAGAAATAATCACCTGCACAGCCAAACACCGACGTGCGCAACACCACCTTGCATATGCTCCAACCCGGAAAATCAAAAATAGAAGATATGGTGCTTCTTTCCCGGGCTTTCTCTCCGTGTTTACAAATATAGTTTATTTGAGTCCTTGTAGCGGAGTCAAAACAATTTTCATACTCCGATAAAAAATTTCTGACACTTTGTCGTAAGTCAAGTAATGACAAACATTAAAGGACTATATTAATTTTCACTAATTTGCCATCAGGCTTTCTACCGCGGATAAGTCATCAATGGTTACATGGCCGTCTTTATTGACGTCCGCCTTGGGCCGGTATCCTGGATCACCAAGCACAGTGTCCAAAGCGGGTTTGATTTGCGAAAGATCCTTAATGTTGAGGACACCATCACGGTTAACGTCGTACGGATTTTCAGGCACGTTCACGATTAGACCAGGGCCATCGCGCAAACGCATTAGGGGATCCCCGATCAGCACTTCAGCCCAACTGAGGTAGGGCATGGCGGAGAAGACGGCTTCAGCCAGGCAGAAATCACCGATGCCGTTATCATCATCATCTCGCAGAAGATTGGTGATTAAAAATTCGCCTTGGATAGTGGCCCCGCGAACCGGTTCGAAAGCATGCCCGACAGCGCCGCTCCCGCCCATGTCAATAAATTCGGCGATTTTTCCTTGGCTGGTTGCCGCGTCGGTGAACATGGTGACCGCGTTAAAGCTTTCCAGCGAAATGAATACCGCGCCGGGGACGCAATCAAACAGGAAACTTCCATTAGGGCCGGCGGTGGTCAAATAGTCGGCTGGTCGGCCTTCGTTTCCATTACAACCATAAGTTTGCAGACTAAGTAGGCCGGTTCCGGGAAGCAATTGTGCTTGATTCATGATTGCTCCTGTTCCGTCCCATAGCAAGCGCCCTCGTAATCCGTAATTGAATGACTTGCGTTCCAGCTTGTCCACGGGGGGATCAAATTCGTTTTGACTAAGAAAGCGATAAGTGCGGAAATAATGGTTCCCTTCATTGAAATTGCTTTCATACTCCTCGGCGCCGGGCGGTGTGGGATTCTCAACCTGGTTTAAGAACGTGTATTGGGGAGGAAAGTTCAAAATGTTGCTATAGGAGTAAGTGTCCGCGGCGTTTGGAGCGTAGTCGATGACAACGTTGGAATTCACATGATTATAACCAATTTTGCGGTCCCGGGCCGCTGCCGATCGCCACAGCATTTTCTCCACCGCAAAAATAGGGCATTCACCTTGCTGTCGGGGACCGTCCAGCCGCGCTACCAGGTAAATGTCTGCAGGGGACATTTGCCGGTTCAAAGCGGAAAAACGGCAGCCCTGATGAAAAATATCGCCTTCGCCCTCGATACGCGGTTCCTTCTGTAGCAGCCAGACTGTATCCCCGATGGACCAGGTAAAGCATTCCCGACGATTGAGTAAATCCCGTTGGCTATCCCAGGATTTGATGGGACTGCAATAGCCCTGATAAGGATTGATAATCCGATTTTGGATCGGTGCTCGGTGTTCGCTGGACAAGTTGGGGTCAATTTGCCAGAGGATGGATAATTCCGCTTCAACACTAGCGGCGTCCACGGTATCGCGATTGTCCAAAGTAAGCGTAGGGGAAGAGCCGGCAGGATAAATGACTTGGGCTAAATTGGGGTCCGAATCTTCAATACGATAAGGGATGCCTGCCGTCGTAATCAGGCAGTAAACCTGGTCCACCAGGCCGTACGCAACCAAATGGTCACGCACCGGCTGGGCTATACAGGATTCGAATTGCTCACGAGTCAGGATTTCATCAGCGGGTGTCGCTTGTGGTGAAGCGCTATCCGACAAACCACTCAGGTAGATGATCTGTGATTCAGATATTCCTGGATGAAAACGACGGTATAGATGGGCGATTGATCGAGAGGTAGGGCTTTCCTGATTGACTAGAATTGATACATTTTCGGGACCGATGAAGCTGGGATGAGCTGCTGCCGGAGAAGCGAAGAGAACGAGGAGGAGACAAACGCCCACTAGGTAATAAATGAGCGTCGCAATAAGCCACTGACAATCTTGGAGAAAGTATGTCGGAACCGTAGCTTCTTTCCCGCCGCGTTGTCGTGCCAGCCACTCCTCAACGTGTTTTGCTGACATCATAAAATCCCTCTGTACCAGAAAGAGGAATCATTTCACAGCATTTTAAAAAACTCGAATACATACCCCTAACCCATTTGATCTGTCGGCAATCATACGGATCCGCAAAATGCGATCCGTTAAAACAACCAAGATGATAGCCCCAATTACCCGGTTCAACGCACAAATCCAGTCCTTTACTGTTGGCTACGGGTTTCTTTGCCTGTTCAATCGAATCTAATCATCTTCTTGCTTATAGATTCGATCTCCGTTTTTATTCAATGCCCGCAGTAGTCGAGCCAGTATGGACCTAGAGATCTGGTAGAAAACAGCGCTGCTATAAAATAGAAAGGCAGTGCGCGCGCTGCCTTCCGCCGAATCTCACGCATGCACATCAATTAACGGATGAATACAGTGGTTAAGCAGGTAGGACGTTCAGTCCCCTCCTTACTTCTGCGTGCCACTGCCGCCATGTCCATCTCAATAAAAAAATGCTAATGCTTTTGTGGAAAGGGTTCAAGAAAATTATTTTCAATAGGAGGTGAAATTTTTTAATATTTGAACAACAATGTGCGTTTTTAACTACTTTAGGGTGTTTGTATCAATTGTATGGATTATGGATTATTAATAATTTTGCATCCTGTGGATAAACAAGCATTAATTCTCGTGGATTAAAAATTTAAAATTTTTGTTATAGATGTACCATGTCAGGCTCTAGAAAGCTCTTTATGGAACTATTCAGGTTACGGCCCCATAGCGGGCCATCAGCTTTTCGGCGGTTCTAAAGCCATCCAAGGCGGCACTGATGATACCCCCGGCAAAACCCGCCCCTTCACCGATAGGATAAAGATTTTGCACGGAGATGGATTCGTGTGTCTCGCGATGCCGGGCGATACGGATGGGGCTGCTGGCCCGCGTCTCTGGTGCGGTCAGCAAGGCTTCGGAACCTGCGAAACCGTCCAGCCTGCGATTTAGTTGGGCCAGTCCGCTTCGAAGGGCCTGAGTAACCATGCTCGGTAGCAACTCTCCCAGTTCTTTCCATTGTCCGCCGAAGGGATAACTGGTTTCCAGTCGCCCGTTAGAGTGTTGGCCCGCCACAAAATCCGCCGCTCGCTGGGCAGGCACCTGGTAACTTCCGCTGGTCATTTCAAAGGCCCGACGTTCGATTGCTTCTAGAAAGTCGAGGATCGCCAGGGGATTATCCAGCGTATCTTGGCCGAGGTCTTCCGGGTGCATCGTGATCACCAGCCCGCTGTTGGCGAAATGGTTTTTCCTGCTGGAGCGGCTGGCCCCGTTGATGGCGATTTCGCCGGCTGACTCGTTGGTAGGTAGAATCATTCCGCCCGGACACATGCAAAAGCTGAAAAGATCGCCCCTTTGGCCGGCAGCTTTTTTGGCTACCAGGTGGTATTCAGCCGGTGGAAGGCGGGGATGATCGACATGCGGCCCATATTGCCAGTGATTCACCATTTCCTGCGGATGCTCGATACGCACCCCGATCTGCCAAGGCTTGGCCTGCAGGGAGACTCCTCTGCGCTGCAGCATCCGAAAAGTGCCCCGGGCGGATAAGCCGATGCCCAAAAGCACGGGTCCGCAGGGCAACGTTTCTCCATTGACTACCAGTCCGATAAGTTGTGCGTTTTCAATTTGTAGATCGTCCAGGCGGCTAGCGAAACGAACCTCTCCACCTTTAGATTCAATATGCTTGCGGATGCGCCGGCAGATACCGGGCAATTTATCCGAGCCGATGTGCGGCTTGCCCTCGATAAGAATATTCGGATCGGCCCCGTGCTGGTAGAAAATCTGGAGAATCCGCTGGATGCGAGGATCATTGACCCGAGTATAGAGCTTGCCATCGGAATAAGTGCCCGCACCCCCTTCGCCAAATAGGATGTTGGATTCAGGATGAAAATTTCCATGCTGATAGAAATCCACCAGGATATCGCGGTGTCGGTTACGCACATCCCGACCACGCTCAATAATCAAGGGCCGATAACCTGCTTCGGCCAGAAGGTACCCGGCGAACATTCCCGCGGGGCCAAAACCGACGATCACCGGTCTTTCCGGAAGCGTTTCGTTTCCGATTTGAAACTCTGGGGATGGTTCGAGTTTGACTACCTGTACATCCTGACGCCTCAGCCTGTTGACCAAACGGCCTTCCTTTTGTGGAGTTGTGTCTAAGGCCAGCTCTAAGTTGTAATTAAAGCGCAGCCGGCCATGTCGGCGAGCATCCAGGGAACGCCGGACAATGGCCCATTGCCGGATGTGTTCGGGATCAATACGCAATCGGCGAGCCGCCTTTTTAGGCAGTAATTCTTCTGATTCCTCAAGGGACAGGCTAAGTTCGCGGACTAAAATTGGCATGTTTCTCAATTTAGTAGGATTCCACCGCTATGCCAACTCCACAGGATTACAGAAAGTCAAAAATAACTTTGGTGGATGGGGTGGTTCCAGATTGACTCGGGCGCTGCCGTTTGGTAGTGTCGAGGTAGCTGTGAGGGACTATCGGGCGTGGCATGTTTCTGAGTCCGCTTCGCCCGGATTAATTTAATTCGCTCCAGTTCGAATAGGATATTAAATCTATCCTTGAGAGGGGAGACTTTAATTATGGAATCGTTTGAGTCAACTTCACTGCCTAAATCTCCGGTCGTAGAAAAGAAGTTTTTCACCCTCGCCGAGGCCAATCGTTCTTTGACTTTGGTGCGGCGGGTGGTTTCCGATATTGTTCGTGATTATCGCGAGCTGCGCAAATTGCATGATCAATGCCGCTCCTTGGAGGCGAAAGGTGATACTCAGGCCAGCCGTCGAGTTCGCCAGCAATACGCTTCCGTCAATGATCACCTGGCGGAGCTGAACGAAGAGTTGGAGAAAATCGGTTGCGAGATTAAAGATTACCACTTGGGTCTGGTTGATTTTCCTGCCTTTTCGCAGGAACGGGAGGTCTATCTCTGCTGGGCCTTGAGGGAGGAGCAAATCGAATATTGGCATGAAGTGCATGCCGGTTACGCCGGCCGCCGTCCGATTACTGACCTTCCCGATTGTTTGTAATTTCCTCCGGCGAAAACCCGGATTCATTTTTCCATTCTTTTCCTTCATACTGTTGTTTTTGCGCAACAATCAGTTTTTATAACAGTAAATCCATGCTATCACGTCTTTTAAAGGGTCTGACCGGCCGGTATCAAACGAGAGTATCTTTGTGCAAACAACATGGCGATACAGCTTGCGAGATTGATACAATCGTTACCAGGGTGTTTACATTGTATTAAAGCCTGCTTTTTGAGGTATTCTGAACAGGTATCGGACACTCAAACGGCTATGACTTTTCTGGCATAGCGGTTGCCTTTCTTATATGCCAATTGTGAACCGACGTAGGGCAGGAAATTCTTCAAGGAAAAGGCACAATACGGTGAAGTACGTGGTCTTTATCATATCGGGCGTACTGTTGACGGCGGCCGCGGGCTGTTGTGCAACAGGCGATTCTGCGTCCGAAGCGAAAAGACCCTCCACCGTACAGGTCCAAAGTTGTCCGCCCGCATTGGTATCCAATTTGATTTTTGATCGCCGTCCAGGACCTTATCGTGCCGGTGATTTCGCTTATCGTAGCGATTGGCCGGCGGCCGGGTCCATGTATTCTCCAAGCCAGGTTATTTATTTTCGCGAGCGCTTCGTCGATTATCAGGGTCGCAATTTCGGCGATGCCAACTATTCGTATCGACGCTTCGACACGTATCGTGTCGGCGTCGGATACCGTTAAACGGAGAGCGATCGTCTCCTTTGTGCAGATTCCCCTGTTTGCCTCCATTGGATACGCTCTCCGACATCATAGGGACCGGTCAGTACCCCGTCTGATCGGTCCTTTTTTTCTGCGCTTAACGAGCAGGAATTGGGCTACGCTTAGCGGAAGTTGATATAGTCCCAAAAACAGCATTTTCTTGACCAGTGACGGATTATCGTTAAGATTGCAAACACAGGTGGGTCCAGTGGAAATATACTGACCGGCCAGTCGTCGAACGTTTCAATAAAGCACGGACGTAGGCATTTCGTACTCTTCTCGGGGTATAAAGGGTACGCTGCAACACACGTCGTTTACCGAGGGATCGGATATGCAAAAGCAAATCAAGATTATCGTGGGAATCGGATTGGTCGTCGTGGCTTTGGGCGCCTGGTGGTATAACAGCGGAACCGGCGATCAAAAAGACCAGCAGTCTTCACAAACAGAATCATCGGAAGTCGCCCGGGATTCCAATCTTGATAAGGAAAAAAAGACGGACGATATGAAGGTGGTCCCTTCGACGGAAGGCGACATTGCGGGCACCACAAACGACGAGTCTGAATTCTTGCCAGAAGATGAAAAAACGGAGCAACTCCCTTCACTGGACAAACCGGCGGGAATGAATCAGCCTGCAGGTGAGAAAAAAGCAGAAACCGAGCAATCCTTTACCGTAAGCGAACAGGGCGAGGGACAGGGCTTATCGATCACTGTTGCTCCGGAGGGTGTGGAATCGACTGAGATTTCGGCGGGCGAATCTGGAGGTGTTCAAACCAAAGTACGTCCGGATTCTTCTGGCGAGTCAGTTGCCGCGACTACACGACCGGCCAAGTCTCTTCGTTTACCCGGTACTGTAACTAAGGGGACAACTACCCGACCGAGCGCGTCCGCTATTTCATTAGACCAGCCATCGAAGAAAAAAGATTACAAGACGTACACGATAAAGCGGGGGGATACCCTCTCTGCTTTGGCGGCCCAATACCTGGGCCATGCTCGGTATGCGGGCCAGATTGTCAAGGCCAATCCCGGTGTGCATCCGCGGCGACTGCGGGTGGGCATGAAGCTGAAAATCCCTACCGGGGCAGGGCAACCAACTGCGAGCCGGCCCTCGTCCACTGCTACCGGCCGAGCTGCGGCTGTTGTCGAATCAGCCCGACCAGTGCCGAAAGATCGGGCCTACACCGTTAAAACCGGCGAAGGCTGGTATGACTTGGCAGAACGGTTCCTGGGCCAGGGCAGTCGTTGGCCTGAATTGTTTGAGATGAACAAGGATCGGGTGCCCCGCAATCCGAATATCTTGCCCAGAGGAACGGTTATCGAGCTGCCCAAAAAAGTGGCCACTACGCGGCCATAATTTCCGCTCTCTTTTTTTTCCAGGCATAATCCCCGTATAAATAAGCTTAAACATAAGCTTGCTCTATTCGTGAATTTCCACCACGTCACGATCATAAAGGATATGGGTGCCGTGAACCTGTTGGCCGTCGTGAACATGTTCACCCCACACGCGGGCGAATTTCAGATGGCCGGCCAAGTCCTTGTGAATGGAGCGGGCGAGTTCTTCCACCGTACTTCCCGCCGGCAATAGAAAAGGCTTCTCTTTATCCGCCGGTTTACCCGGATACTTGGAATACACCCGGATTACCTGCAGCGTCTCAAACAGCTTTTTCATCATCACGTCCAACCCTTCGCCGGTAGTTGCCGAAACGGGAATCATCTCCGGCCGGGCGGGACGCAGCTCCTTTAGTACCTCCAGGTTATCCGCCGCACCGGGTGAGTCCGCCTTATTGCAGATGATCAATCCGTCAGGGCCGACGCCCAGATCATCCTCATCAGCCTCAGAATCCGTTTGCAGATGCACATCCCGCTCTGCCAGTAGATTTAAACAGGTGTCAATGTCTTCCAGCACGCTGGAAGCGGAAAGATCCGCCACCACCAGCACGGCGTCGGCATTACGTATAGCGTTCGCCATGTTCCCGGGAAAATGTTCCGGCGTTACTGGGGGCAGGTCCACCAATTGAATGGGAGCGTCTTCGTGATAAGCCATTCCCGGTATCGGTTGATGAGTACCGAAGGGGAAATCAGTGATCTTGGCCGGGGCCTTGCTTAGCCGGGCGAGAATGGAGGATTTACCGCTGTTGGGCAGGCCGAACAAAGGCACCTGCCCCGCTCCCTGGGGCGGAATGTGATAGGGATCAACCGTGGCCCCGCCTTTTTTCGGTTTCTGGGCGTCCTCTTTGAGTTCCTTGATCCGCCGCTTGAGGTCAGATTGTTTTTTCTCGCTGCTTTTGTGCTTGGGGATCGCCCGCAGCATGTCCTCCATCGCAGCCAGCTTTTCTTGGGGATTATGCGCTTGGCGGTATCGGCGTTCTGCCTCGAGATAGTCGGGTGTCAGATTAAGTACCATGCTTCCATTATAACGCGAGAATCAGGGTTGATTAAAAGGGCGGTGAGAAAAAACCGAGAGCAGGTAGGTAAGGGCGGAATCGGCTTTGAAACATTTGATAACCAAAAATACCGTGTCGATCAGGCCGCGGATTTACTTGGGGATGGAGATGGTCGAGCTTGTTCTTGTAAGAATAGTCCCGGGGCCTTCTCGTGGTGAGGTGCGAATAGTTGCTGCGAGTGACAGCGAATAAGATAACACCAGATCCGCCCGCTTGCCGCCATCAGGGTCCCTACCAGTATCAATATCGGCCAAACAGGGCTGACCAGTGGTCTATGAGCACCGGAGAAAATTCCGGTCAGCAGGACGATCACGATACCCGTATAAAATAAACGCCGGCTGGCGGTGTATAGTCCGTTCATGTCCGCCTCCCTGCAGAAGAGTTGGAAATAGCCCAATGGGATCTATCGGATCGAAATCGATGGTTTCTGCAATAAGAAGGGAAATTTTACGGAAATCGGCCCACGATACGGACTAAGCTAACGGGTGAGTTTTTGCCACTGTCCGCTGGGCTGCAGGATTTCACAGGGACGAAAATTGGCCTTGTAGCTCATCTGCCGGGAATCGGCGACGTAATAACCCAGGTAAAGATGATCAATATTCTGGCGGTGGCACCATTCCAGCGTCCACAAAATGTTAAAAGTACCAAGTGAGCGCGAGGTTTCCGTAGGATCGAAATAAAAATAAACCGTGCTCCCGGCCTGGGGCTCAACGTCCACGATGCCCGCTCCCAGCAAGCGATCCTTCAGCCGATAAACCATCTCCAAACTGTGCAGCGGTGACTCATAAAGAAATCGACAAAAAGCCCCCCACGATTCGTCCATCTGGCCCTGGTGACGATCCCGGAGATAACGTTGATACAGGCCATGTTTCTCTTCATCGGGACT
>CAZMVS010000367.1:0-4760 GCA_964569525.1 uncultured Planctomycetales bacterium | reverse complement strand
TTAGAGGTGCCCACGGATACGCCGGGCGAATTCCGCCAAGTGCGCATTATCCGGGCTCACCTGGAAGAGGACGCGGGCAAAAATATACACGAAAATCCGCAAGTGACCCAAGTGGACTTGAACCGCACGGGCACACCTTTATTGGAAATCGTCACCGAGCCGGACCTGGCGTCGGCTGACGAGGCTTACAACTTCTGTGTCGAGCTGCAGCGGCTGGTGCAGTACCTCGGTGTCAGCGAAGGCAGCATGCAGAAAGGGCAGATGCGTTTCGAGCCGAACGTTAACGTGGCCATTACTCATGACGGTACGGAATACCGCACGCCCATTACCGAGATCAAGAATCTCAACAGCTTCCGGGCTGTGCGCAATGCCGTCGCCTATGAAATCGAACGGCAGGTCAACACCTGGATGTCCGACCGGGATTACGTTTTCGGCAAACACGGCAAGGAAAACCGCGGCTGGGACGACAATCGCGGCGTCACCGAATATCAACGGGGCAAGGAAGAAGCCCACGATTATCGTTATTTCCCCGATCCCGATCTGGTGCCCGTACAGATCAGCGATGCGGAACTGGAAGAATTGCGGGCGTCGGTGGGCGAACTGCCTTTGCATCGCCAGCAGCGGATGGAAAAGCAATACAACATTTCCGCGGAAGACGCAGTCACCATTCTCAGCGACAAGGCGACGGCGGATTTGTTCGAGCAGGCCGCCGCTGTGGGCGACGCCGCCACGCTGACCAAACAGTTCATCAGCTTCTGGCAGGGAAAAGCCAACGAGCAGAAATGCACCATCGCCAAGCTGGGTATCGACGCCGACCGGATGGGCGCCCTGTCCCGAATCACCGCGGAAGGAAAAATCAACGCTACCGCCGCCCAAACGGTAGCGGAAAAAATGCTGACCAGCCCGGACACGCCGGAAAAAATCGCCGAGCGGGAAAACCTCCTGCAGGTCCGCGACGAAAACCAAACGCTGCAATGGGTGGAACAGGCCCTTGCGGAAAACGAAAAAGCGGTGCAGGACGCCCTGGCCAATCCCAAAAAGAAAAAGAAAGCCCACGGCTTTTTGACCGGGCAGGTCATGAAAATCTCCGGCGGCAAGGCGGATCCAAAAATAGTCGGCCAACTGATCGAGGAAAAATTGTCCAGCCAGGGCCGGGGATGATTGTTCAAACGGCTTTATTGAAAAAACGGTCCGCTTCACGGTCGGCCAATGGGAATCCGGCTTGCAATAATGAAGGTAGCCCAAGGACACAAAACCTGAACCGCATTTCCAATAACGGGGCGTATGTGTAATGGAAACCCTGAAGCTGACACCGGATTTGCTGATAGGTGCCTACACGCAAGGCATATTCCCCATGGACGTGGATGGGGCGATCGAATGGTTCAGCCCTGATCCGCGGGCCATTATTCCCCTACAAAAATTCCATGCCCCAAAAAATCTCCGCCAGAAATGGCGGAACGGGTCATTCGAAATACACATCGATTCCAGCTTTAACGAGGTCATCCGCAATTGCGGCGAGCGAAACGAGGGAACCTGGATCTCCCAGGAAATCATGGAAGCTTATTCCCGCCTGCATCGGCTGGGGTTGGCCCATTCAGTGGAAACGTGGATGGACAACGAATTGGCCGGGGGATTATACGGTGTGTCCCTCGGCGGCGCCTTTTTCGGGGAATCGATGTTCCATCGGCGAACGGACGCATCCAAGTTGGCCTTACTTGGTCTGGTCAAGCGGATGCGTCAACGCGGCTTCAAGCTGCTGGACGTGCAATTCTGGACCGCGCATCTGGCCCGTTTTGGGACGATCGAGATTCCCCGCACCGAATACATGACCCGCCTGGCCGAAGCACTGGATGTAGAAACCAGTTTCGTCGATTAACATAATAGGCATAATAATCGTCAGCCTTTTCCTGCCCCGCAGACATGGAGGTCACCCGAGAGATGGCGTGAATAAAACGAAAATATCCGCCACCCGAAGGTCAGGAAGACACGGAAGGCAAAATTGAGTAACTCCGCAAATTCACAACCAATCGCTACCGAGAATCACGCCGAGCGCGATGCCATGTACGTGCGCAACATGACCGCCCTGTTTCGAGCTGACGGTCGGCTGGCCCAGCGGATCGACGAATGTTTCGACGACGGGTCGGTCGTCGTGGAGCCCAGCAAACGCGGCGGAATGACTGCCTCGGTAATCGGGCCGACCGGGCGGCGGTTGTACGTCAACAGCCGCGTCGCCCCGGAAAAGGAGGCTGAACGTTTTGCCTCCACCGTTGAAGTAGGCGAAACTTTTTGTTTCGTGGTCAGTGGTTTCGGCCTGGGGTATCACATTCGCAAACTGTACGATCGACTTAAGGGCGATGCTTTTTTGATCGTAACCGAGTCCAACCTGCAGCTGCTGCGGGCGGCCATGGAAACCGTCGATCTGACCGACATTTTCAATGCCGGCAAGTGCATCATTCTGACCAATGACGAAAAAGGCGAAATCCAGCACCGCCTCGAACCGCATAATACGCTGATGATGATGGGGGCGGAATTCGTCGCCCACCCGACTTCGGAGCGCCTCGACAACGAATTCCACGCCCGCATGCGCAAACTCATCGCTGACCACATGACTTATTGCCGCATGAATATCATGACCCTGGTGGCCAACTCGCGGATCACCTCCAAGAACGTGGCCTACAACCTGCCAAGCTACCTGTCCACCCCGCCGATCGACGTGTTGCGCGATCGGTTCAAAAATTATCCCGCCATCCTGGTGGCCGCCGGCCCGTCACTGCAAAAAAATATCGACCAATTGGCAGAACTCAAAGGCAAGGCCGTCATTATCGCCGTGCAGACCACCTTCAAAACGCTGTTGGATCACGGTATCGAACCGGATTTTGTCACCTCACTCGATTACCATGAAATGTCCAAGCGGTTTTTTGAAGACTTACCCTATCAACCGCGAACCCACCTGGTGGCTGAACCGAAAGTCACCTGGCACGTGGTGGATACTTACAAAGGGCCGATCTCCTTGCTGGGCAACGATTTCGCCGAACTGTGCGTGGGGCGAATGGCCGGGCGCGGGCGACTGAAGGCGGGAGCCACCGTGGCCCACCTGGCGTTTTACCTGGCGGTGTGGATGGGCTGCGAACCGATCGTGCTGACCGGGCAGGACCTGGGTTATACCAACCACGTCTATTATGCCCCGGGCGTGGCCATGCACGAGATGTGGCGGCCGGAACTCAACCGCTTCTACACCATGGAAATGAAAGAGTGGGAGCGCATCGTCCGCCTCCGCAATATCCTGATGAAAGTAAAAGACATCAACGGACTGGATATCTATACCGACGAACAGCTGTTCACCTATCTGCAACAATTCGAAGGTGATTTTGGCGCGGTGCCCGGCCGGGTGATCGACGCCACCGAAGGCGGGGTACGCAAAGGGGGAACCCAGATCATGCCCCTGGCCGAGGTGAAAGAAAAATTCTGCCAAAAGGACATTCCCGCCGAGCATTTTACGTACCTCGACGAGTTGCAATGGGACGACACCTCCCGCCTGGAAAACGCTCGGCACGAGATTCAACAGCGCATCGACGCCAATCAACAGTTGGCGGACACGTGCGAGCGAATGATCGAGATATTGCGGGAAATGACCGGCCTGTTGGACAACCCAAAGGAATTCAATCGCCGCATCGCCGAGGTGGACCACCTGCGCTTCAAAATCCGCCGGCAGGATCATACGTACAAAATGGTCAGCGCCCTGGTCCAACATGCCGAGCTACAGCGCTTCAGCGCCGACCGGCGGTTGGAACTGTCCAAACTGGATACAAAAGAACGGGCCCGCCGACAACTTGATCGGGATATCCGTTTCGTGGAAGCCGTCCAGGAAGGCACGCAAGCCTTGGGCGAAATATTGGCCCATTGCGGCGAGCGTTTCGATAAGAAAATCGAGCAAACAAATTCATGAAAGTTATTGCCGCCGTCATCGCCGACTTTCAGCAAGGTCCCTTGGGATTGCCCTCTCGTTTGCAAAACGAGCTGTGTGGGGAAAGCGTCCTTCACCGCACGTTGAAAAGGCTGTCCGCCGCCGAGCGTATTGACCGGGTGCACCTGGTTACTTCCGTGGACCAAAAAGACCAAGCCCGCGAAATGGTCGGCGATCTCGAAGTGCCAATTGAAACACACAACGGGGGGCCGGTCCCCTGGCAGGACTTCGTCGCCAGTGCCCGCAAATGGTCCTTGGATGCCTGGCGAGGGGGCATCGCGGGCATTAATGTTTTCGACGAGTTTCTGCATCCCTGGGTACTGGACGCCCTGGTTCGCCGGGAACAGGCCGACGCCATCGTAGCGGCATCGGCCGCCGCCGCGTTGCTCGATCCGATGCTAATGGACCAACTGATCGATTACTATTTCGACCAACAGCACAACGTCCGCTGGGCGTTCACCCAAACCGCGCCGGGACTCGCAGGAGCGATTTATTCCCCCTCGCTTTTGCAGGACCTGACTCAGATCGGCCAACCCATGGGGCGAGTACTGGCCTATCAGCCAAGCCAACCTCAGCGGGATATGACTATGCAACCCTGCTTTTTTCAGACCGACGGAAACGTGATGCGCACCACCGGTCGATGCTCGGCCGATACCAACGAAGGATTTGCAAAAATCAGTGCCATTCTCAATGAGC
The DNA here is from genome assembly GCA_964569525.1 of uncultured Planctomycetales bacterium. Taxonomy (GTDB): domain Bacteria; phylum Planctomycetota; class Phycisphaerae; order UBA1845; family PWPN01; genus JAAYCU01. Next base: position 100 of record CAZMVS010000367.1, on the reverse strand, counting down.
TGGAAACAGGAAACGGTGATAACCAACTCAACGCCCAAATCGTTTCCCAATGGCTGCAAGAGCATCGTTTAACTGATCCGGGGCCGTTGCCTCAAGAAGT
>CAZMVS010000366.1:0-3579 GCA_964569525.1 uncultured Planctomycetales bacterium | reverse complement strand
CCGCACCCACCAATCCCCAACACCCCCCCCACCCCCCCCCCAGGCCGGCGAAGCGTCTGCAGGGTTTGCGACAACACCACGTAATCGTATGACTTACTCGCAAAAGTCGAAAGCTCCGTCTCCAAATCCAGATCGATCACTTCCAACCCCCGCTCAATACATTCGCAAATTGCTTCCTGATAAACTTCCACCCCCCGGGCCTGAACGTTCTTTTTGCTTATCAGCCTATTCATCAGCACCCCCCGCCCACATCCTAAATCCAACACTGTGCTGTTCGGCGGAATAAGATTCTCGATCCGCTCATAATCCACGCGCTGCCGCTTCCATGCGGTTTCCACCGCGGGTTTCTCGCAATAAGGCTCAAAATCCTCTTGTTCAGGAATCACCGGAACACCCGAGGAAGAAGCCAGAAAACCACCGATCAACCGCCCAAGAACCTCCGGCTCCAACAGAAATGCATCATGACCATATGGCGAATTGATCTCCGAATAACTTACGTGCTTATTGTTGGCTAAAAGAGCATCGACGACCTGCCTGGATTGCTGGGGCGTAAAAAGCCAATCACTAGAAAAGCTGATCACCAGAAAACGCGTATCAACGTTCTTAAACGCCTCCGCTAACGTGCCGAAACGTTCCTGCAAATCATAATAATCCACCGCCTTGCTGATATATAAATAACTGTTGGCGTCAAAACGATCCACGAACACCCGCCCCTGGTAATCAAGGTAGGTCTCTACCGAAAACTCGCTACCAAAGTCATAACTGTACCGGTTGGCGTTGCGCAATTGACGCCCGAATTTACCGTGCATCCCCTGTTCGGAAAGATAGGTGATATGGGCCACCATCCGCGCGATAGCCAAGCCCTGATCAGGCCCTTCACCCTCCGTATATTGACCATTCTTGAAATGTGGATCAGCCAATATCGCGTTTCGCCCCACCGCATCAAAAGCGATGGACTGGGCATTCAACCTCGGCGTGGTGGCTCCCGGCATCGCCGTCGCAACCCGCTCCGGGTAACGTACCACCCACTCCAAAACCTGCATGCCACCCATCGAGCCGCCGATAACCGCCAGTAATTTCTTAATCCCCAGGTAATCCACTAACGCTCGCTGGACCTTAACCATGTCCTCGATGGTGATCACCGGAAAATCCAAACCCCATGCCCGACCGGTCGCCGGATTAATACTTGAAGGACCCGTCGTCCCCTTACAACCACCGAGAATATTCGAACAGATCACGAAATATTTGTTCGTATCAATCCCTTTGCCTGGCCCGACCATGACCTCCCACCAGCCGGGCTTACGATCCGCTTCACTGTGATAACCCGCCACGTGCGCATCCCCCGTCAGCGCATGGCAGATCAATACCGCATTGCTCCGCGTTGCATTCAGCTCCCCGTAGGTCTCATAGGCCACTTGGATAGGACCCAAGGTCTGCCCGCACTCCAACTCCAGCACGTTCGGCGGCTCAAACAAAATCACCGATTTCAGCTGGACAATCCCTACGGAGTTTTGAAACTTCTCTTTGGTTTGGTCCGTTCTTGAACTCACAACTTTCAATTCTATCCCTGCGAAGCATCCAAAGCCTGATCGATATCCGCTAGAATATCCTCCACATCCTCAATGCCCACCGACAGGCGAATATATTCAGGCAAAACACCGGCCTCCGCCTGCTCCTGTTCGCTCAACTGCGAATGTGTGGTACTGGCCGGATGAATACACAAGCTCTTGGCGTCCCCAATGTTGGCCAAGTGCGATAGCAGCTGCACGGAATTAATAAACCGTTTGCCGGCCTCGGCACCCCCTTTGATCCCAAATCCGACTATCGCTCCCTGTCCCTTGCCCAGGTACTGCCTGGCCCGATCATAATTCGGATGTTGCTCCAAGCCCGGATAATTCACCCATTCCACCGCCGGATGTTCCGACAAATGACGAGCCACTGCCAAGGCGTTCTCACAATGCCGCGGCATTCGCAGATGCAAAGTCTCCAAACCTTGCAAAAACACAAAAGCCGCAAACGGACTCATGCAACTGCCCATGTCCCGAAGCAGGTGCGTCCGGCAACGAATGATATAAGATATGTTTCCAATAGGCTTCAAGGCATCCGCAAAAACTACTCCGTGATAGGACGCGTCCGGCTCGGTAAACTCCGGCCACTTTTTCGGCTCCGACGTCCAGTCAAAATTACCCGAGTCCACCACACATCCGCCCACGTGCAGCCCGTGCCCCCCGATAAACTTCGTGCAGCTATAAACCGTGATGTCTATCCCATAATCGAAAGGACGAAACAGCACCGGCGTCAACACCGTGTTGTCGCAAATCACCGGAATACCATGCTTGTGGGCGATCCGGGCAATCTCTTCGTAATCCGAAACATCGTTTTTCGGATTCCCCAGCGACTCGATATACACGCATCGCGTATTGGCATCGATCCGCTTTCCCAACTCCTCCGTCCGGGTCGGCTCGAAAAACCGCGCTTCCACTCCCAACTTGGGAAACGTCTGTGTGAATAAAGTGTACGTCCCCCCATACAAACTGGTGGCGGAAACAAAATTCTGCCCCGCGTGGCAAATATTCAAAATGGCAATATAAATGGCCGACTGCCCGCTGGATGTCGCCAGGCCGCCGACGCCCCCCTCCAAGGCCGCCATTCGCTTTTTCAGAACGTCATTGGTAGGATTCTGCAACCGACTGTAAATGTTGCCGAACTCTTTGAGAGCAAACAAATCGGCAGCATGGTCCGTGTCCTTGAACACGTAACTGGTAGTCGCATAAATCGGCACCGCCCGGGCGCCAGTGGCGGAATCCGGCTCATGACCCGCGTGCAAACACTGAGTCCCCAAACCCTGTTCTAATTTCTCTACCATGGTTCTTCTCCATAACCGTTCAGGAACCGCTTTCCCCGATATTCTGCCGTTACCGCAACGCATAACACTGCATGTGCTTTTCCACCAAAGTTCCTTCCCAAAGCCGGAATCTTGTCCATGCCGATTTGGTTTTTGAACCTCTTTTCAAATCCGCAATCTCGCTTGAGCTCCCCGTCAGCTCCTTGGCAATACGGCCTACCTGCTGCTCAGCTATATACCAGTTGTAAAAACTGCACGCTTGACCAGCGATACCCTTCACCCGCGGCAAAATCCCCACCGCCTTCGCTACATCGCCAACCACAACTTATCTTGGCATGTTGGTTCATTGTATGCAGCACAACACCACCGGCCAGCAGTAATCCACTTTCCCTTCAAACACACGCAATACCATCGATCAAACTGCTGGTTACTGAATCTCAAATCACAACACTACATTCAGCTTGTTTTTTTGGAAACCGGTTTGCGCGCTAGCCGTGGAAAAATCGGCAACCCATCGTTACCAATGTCAATCGGCGCCTGACCGCGCAACAACGGGGCCGCATAATCCCTCATCTTCTGCGTAATGTGATTCCCCGCCTCGTTGATAAAATCCCGCGGAACAGGCTTTTCGCCATTGGCTACCTTCTCCAAATCCGTCAAACCCGTCGTACAGGAATAATCCGCCGGCCCACTGCCGCCGCGAACCAACGTCACCATCTTGCAGTTCTCCCCTC
>CAZMVS010000365.1:0-16861 GCA_964569525.1 uncultured Planctomycetales bacterium | reverse complement strand
TGAGCTGCGCCAAGAGGCCCAGGTTCCCGGTTTTCGGCGGGGCCGTGCACCGCGCCGCCTGTTGGAAAAACGCTTTGGCAGTGAGGTGGCGGAAAACCTGACCCAGCAATTAATGGCTTCTGCATACGAAGCGGCCTTGGAGAAAACCGATTTGAAGGTAATCGGCGAGCCGCTGGTTTGGGCCAAGGAAAAAGGGGCAAAAGTCGAGACGCTGCTTGAGGCGGACAAGGCCATGGAGTTAATTGAGTTTCCGGCGGAAGGACCATTTGAGTTTGTCTGCGAGATCGAGATTCGGCCGGAATTCGAGTTGCCCGAGCTGGAAGGCATCGAGATGAGCAAACCGGTTGTTGAAGTAACCGATGAGCAGGTTAACCAACAGATTGAGCGGCTCCGGATGATGCGCGGGCAATACGAAGCGGTACCCGAAGGCCCGATCGAAGAAGGCGACGTGGTTTATGCGGACTTGAAAGTGATCTGCGAGGACACAGTCTTGCGGGAGGAAGAGAATGTTCGCCTGGCCGCCCGCCCGCAACACATCGAAAGCGTGGTGCTGGAGAAACTTGGTGAAATCCTGGCAGGGGCTAAGGTGGGCGACGTGCGTAACGCCACCGGCGAACTGCCGGATGATTATGACAAGGCGGAGCTTCGCGGCAAGGCGGCGGCTTTCGAGTTCAAGATTCGTGGTATTGAGCGGATGAAGTTGGCCGAGGTGAACGAGGAATTTGCCAAGGGCTTCGGAGCCAGCTCGGTGGATGAGTTGCAAGAATGGGTAAAGAGCGATTTGGAAAGTCGGCACGAGCAACAGGTCCAGAGACAGTTGGAAGAGCAGGCTCGCCAGTACCTGTTGGACAAGACCGATTTTGAATTGCCGGAGCGTTTGTCGGAACGCCAGTCCGAGCGCATGATGACCCGCCGGATGCTGGACATGTATCAGCAGGGCATGCCGCAGGCGGAGATCGAAAATATCATGGACAACCTGCGGACTTCGGCCCGCGAGGAAGCGGTACGCGATCTCAAGCTGGCCTTTATCATGGAGAAGTTGGCTGACCAGTTTGACGTCCATGTCTCTGAAGAAGAAATCAATGCCCGGATAGCGGGTATCGCTCAAATGCAGGGACAGCGGTTTGACCGGGTTCGTGACGAGTTGTCAAAGCGGGGTGGCCTGCAGAATCTGTATATCAATATTCGGGATGAGAAATTGATGCAACAATTGATTGACAAGGCCAACATTACCGAACAGCAGCTTGCGACCGAAGAAAAATCATCCGGCGCAAAGAAAAAAACGGGCAAGAAGAAAAAAGGTGAGCAATCGGACGAGAAAGAGTCCGAATAAACTTTTCTTCGTCCAGTGATCTACAATGGTTCGGGGCGGTAAGCGGAGTGCTTTTTGCGGAATGTTTTTGGCCCGATTATTGTGAAAAAGGTGATTAAAAGAGAATTTGAAGATCGATCTTTCATCGTGGTGGAAGGAGCCGGAAGCATTTTTTGCCGATGAAAAGACTGAGTAGTCAGATTGGAACCACCTGTTTTCGGGCGGAAGTTAGGTTTGGTCTTCAATAACCGCCCGGACGGCTCGGCGGAGTTTTTGGAAAGGATCTCATGAGCCATTCTGAGGAATTTCTGCGGACGTGGAATCAACAGGCTCCCCAGCGGTACCGGGAGATGTCCATTGAGGACCTGCTCCTGGAAAACCGTATTATCTTTTTGGCCGGTCCGATTGCGGAACGTTCGGCCAGCCTGGTGATTATGCGGTTGTTGTATCTTCAGTCGATCAAGCGCGATCAGCCGATCAACCTGTACATCAACTCGCCCGGCGGGGTGGTGGACCAGACGCTGGCGATCTATGACACGATGCAATTTTTGGGCTGTGACGTGGCCACCTATTGTATCGGCCAGGCGGCCAGTGGAGCGGCCTTGATCCTGGCGGCGGGAACCAAGGGGCAGCGGTATGCCCTGCCCAATGCCAAGATCATGCTGCACCAACCTTACGGGGGTATCACCGGGCAGGCGGAGGACATCCGTATTCAGGCAGAGGAAGTGCTGAAGGACAAGAAGCTGTTGAATGACATTTTGTCCAAGCATACCGGCCAACCGACGGACAAGCTTATGAAGGAGATCGAACGCGACCGTTACATGAGTGCCCAGGAGGCCTTGGAGTACGGCATCGTGGATGAAATCCTGTCGGAGCCGGAAGATCAGTCGAAAAAGAAAAAGAAGAGCTGAACAGTCTCCAGTATGAGGTGACTGCGGCCGAAGTGTTGGCCAATAAAAAGAATTTACTTCCAATTGCAGCATGGGACCTATTCATGTCAGGTAATCTGATACCTTTCGTTATTGAGAAAACGGGACGCGGTGAGCGCTCGTATGATATTTATTCCCGCTTGTTGAAAGACCGGATAGTCTTTTTAGGCGGGGGGATAGATGATGCTACGGCGAACGTGATCATCGCCCAGATGCTGTTCCTTTCGAACGAGGACAGCAAACTGCCGATCAGCTTTTACATCAACAGCCCGGGCGGATCGGTGTCCGCGGGTTTGGCGATTTACGATACGATGCAGTTTTTGCGTTGCGAGGTGCAAACTTTCTGTATCGGGATGGCGGCCAGCATGGGAGCCGTCTTAATGTGCGGGGGTGCCCAAGGCAAGCGGTATATGTTGTCCAATTCCCGCTTGCTTTTGCATCAGCCTCTGATCGGTGGGGTATTGGAGGGGCCGGCCTCGGACCTGTCCATTGAAGCCCAGGAGATTATCCGGTTGCGGGCGCGGCTATACAAGATTCTTGCTCACCATACCGGTAAGTCCGAGGAGCAGATTGCCAACGACTGTGACCGCAACAAGTGGCTGGACGCGGAGGAGGCCATTGAATATGGCTTGGCGGGCAGACGGCTGGAGCGGGCGCCTGCACCGCCGCCACGTGAAGAAGAATAATAAATTTTTCCTACTTTTTATCCGGGAGCGAATATGAAGGCTGCCCGGCAAGGTCAAAGTACATTCCATTTATTCATTTCAGCGTGTGTTATATGCGCCGGGTTTGCCGCCGTCGGTTGTAATACCGTCCCGGGCGCGAAATTCCAGGAAGTCCAGCGCAAAGTTCAAAGTTTGGAAGAAAAGAATGACGGGTTGCAACAGCAACTCACCGAACAGCGTGCCACGATCACCAATTTGCGCGAGCAGGTGAATCGATTGCGGGGAATCGAGGGGGACCGTTTTGAGCAATTGATTTACCCTGAAAAAATCGTACTGGAGAGGATGTCCGGGGGGTATGATCGCGATGGTCAGCCGGGAGACGACGGGTTGGTTCTTTTCATTCAGCCGATCGATCGTGACGGGCACGTAATCAAGGCTGCGGGGGAATTGAACGCAACTTTGCTGGATATGCATGAGCCTGCCTCGCCGGTAGTCATCGCTTCGTACGAGTTTGACGCGAACAAGACCCGCGAGTTGTGGTATGGCAAGTTGTTGACCAATCATTGGACGGTCCGTTGCCCCTGGCCGCCAAACGGGCCACCTTCTCAACCAGAGGTGACCGTGGAGATTCAGTTCACCGATTTGCTGACTGGGAATGTGTTGAAGACACGAGGCGTTTATAAGGTGGCACTCCCTCCCGGACCAAAAGAAAAAACCGTCACTGCCCAGGATTAGCTTAACCTTTCAGTTTTTATTTTCAGCACGGATTTTTTCAGGAACATTCTCATTTGCCTTTTCAAAAACGCGAAGGGCCGTTGCGTTATTGGGGAAGGGAATAGCGCGATAGTTCGAAGACGGATTCCAGTAACTGTTCGGGGACATCGATGAGCTTCCTACCGGGGCCGGCGGCGGCGATTAGCGGGCCGTGCGCTTCCCATTGAAAGCAGGGGGGAGCCTGTTCGAGCCAGCCATAGAGCCCCGCCTCGCGAAGACGCTCCAGGGTATCCGCATGGCCGGTATGCAAATGAAAGTGGCCAACCTGGATGTCACTTGTGGTCGATTGATGGAAATCAATGGGGTAGGCCCGCCACGGTTTAAACCGGTGGGATGTTTCCACGACCGCCATCCACCATTGTTGCTCAGTACGGTTGACGCCAAACCCTATTTCACAGGAAAAATGAAACAGGGTGATCAGCCCGCAATTCGTGGAACCATAGATTACCTGGGAGGCGCGTCGGTTATGGCCGACGTTCAGTAATTGTAAACAGGAAAATCGCTTGAGAATGCCCATCAGGTCTTCGGGAACATAGTTGAGCTTATGCCGATGGGCAAGGCCGGCCAGCTGTTTCTTTTGCCTATGGCGGTGAAAAAATCCCCGGATCACGAGGATGGTGACCAGAATGGCGGCCGATATGATCCAGAATGGTCTCATTTTCCTCGCCGGCTTATTAATCTGACTGATGAGGCGACAGATACCCTGAAAAAAACTACAATATGGGCTTGTTGGACAAGGTGCAAGCTGGGCTTTGAGTAAAGGAGTGATCCTGTGGCCGGTATCCTTGACGAACTGCTGGGTCGGGAAGTGGTAATGGATACGGCGACGCCGATTGTTTACATGGGGCTTTTGGAGTCCTGCGATGCGGGCGGGTTCTGTCTTGTTAATGCCGACATGCACAATTGCAGTGAAGGGCATGCCAGTCGGGAGCAATATATCACCGAGGCCAGCATAGACGGGATCCGCGTGAACCGGAGGCGAATTTACGTGTTCCGCCATTCGGTGATCAGCATATCCGCCTTATCTGACGTAGTATCCGATTAATGAGGTTTCGATAGGGGAGACGTAGTGTGCGGATTTTTGTAACTGGTGGAGCGGGGTACGTAGGCAGTCATTGTGTAAAGGATCTTTGTGAAAACGGCCACGAGGTGGTTGTTCTTGATAATATGTGCTACGGGCACCCGGGGGCGGTGCATCAGCAAGCAGAGTTGATCGAGGGGGACTTGTCTGACGAAGATCTGTTGGGCGACATTCTGCAGCCGGGACGATTTGATGCAGCCATGCACTTTGCCGCTTTTGCCTATGTTGGCGAGTCAGTGGAGAAGCCGCTCAAGTATTACCGCAATAACGTCTGTAATACGGTTAATTTGCTGAGAGCTCTTCGCCGGTCCGAGGTCCACAAGCTGGTGTTCAGTTCCACCTGTGCAACGTACGGGACACCAAACGAAGTGCCAATTCGCGAAGACACGCCTCAGCGGCCGATCAATCCCTATGGCCGGTCAAAGCTTACCGTGGAATGGATGTTGCAGGATTCCGCCACTTCATGGCAACTTGGATCAGCGGCTTTGCGCTATTTCAATGCCTGTGGGGCAGCAGCGGATAGCAGCATCGGTGAAGATCATGATCCGGAAACCCATTTGATCCCTATTATTTTGCAGGTTGCCTTGGAACAGCGGGAGAAAGTATCGATTTTCGGAACCGATTACGACACGCCGGACGGCTCATGTATTCGTGATTACATCCACGTGGAGGACCTGGCCTCAGCCCACCGGCTGGCGATCGAAGCCATCCAGCCGGGAGATTTTCGACCTATGAATATCGGCACCGGTCAAGGACACAGTGTCCGCGAGGTCATTGAGGCGTCGCGCAAGGTGACAGGCCATTCCATACCGGCTGAGGAAAGCCCGCGCCGACCGGGTGATCCCCCGCGACTGGTGGCTGATCCCAGTCGTATCGAGAAAGAACTTGGCTGGAAGGCGGAGTGGACGGATATCGAAAAAGTGATCGACTCCGCCTGGCAGTGGCACAAGGCCCACCCGCAGGGTTTCGCGGATTGAATGAGCCGTTTTTCGACAATCGGCGATTTTTGGTCTTTTAACGCCTGAAAAGCGAATCAATAAATTGGGGACCCATGTAGCCGACGGGTTGAAGCCATAGTTTTTAATCTGGTTTGCGAATGACTTGCGTTGACGGGTTTTGTGCCATCGCGGAGAATGCCGAACAGCTCGTTTTGTATTTCGTATCGTGCAAGGTTTTATGAACGTGTGGGTGGATATGGTGATTTCCCCAAATGAGTTAGTCTGCTCTGCAAGGGGATTGTGTGATTGAATGGTTTCTGGAACGCCGGTGAAGCAAAAGCAGTCTAACAAGCCGAACCAGCCCAAGCAGTCATCTTCCCTCTCTCCCTTGCGGCTGATCGGTGGGCAGTATGAGATCACCGGTCGCTGGCCTATCTTTGTTTTAGCGGGGCTGACTTACTTATTCAGCCTTCCGCTTTTTGCCCCCTGGTCTTGGTGGCCATTAGGGTATGTGGTTTTCACTCCGTGGATCGTTTCATTTTGCATCGCTCGCCGGCGATTCTGGATTTACGCGGTAAGCTATCTGCTCGGGGCGGCCTTTTTCCTGACTCATTTCAAATGGTTGTATTCCACCACAGCTCCGGGATATATCGCCGGATCGCTTTACTTGGCCATCTTTTTCCCACTGGCGGCCTGGCCGGTGCGTTTCTTGTACCGCCGGCGTAACCTCAGCATGGCCATTGCCTTTCCCATTGTATGGATTGGCTTCGAATATATTCGCTCGATTGGGCCATTGAGTTTCCCCTGGTTTCTGTTGGGCCACAGTCAGATTCGATTGCTGAGCATGATTCAGATAGCAGACTTGGCCGGTGTATTCGGAGTCAGTTTCGTGGTGGCTGTAGTCAATGGCTGGCTGGCGGATCTGCTCTTACGCCCCATTATGATTTGGAAGAAAGACAATGGATGGCGGGCTTGGAGTGTTCCTGCCGGTACTGTGGTTATGTTGATTTTGTTGGCGGCCACGTTTGTTTATGGTCGTTTCAGATTAACACAGCATATTAGTAAAGCCGGCCCGGAAATAGCAGTTTTACAAGGCGATTTCGAACTCTTTACAGATGGACGAAAAAATTCTACCTTTGAGGAAAAACGAAATTTTTATCTTCGCCTGGCGCAAAAAGCAGCCCAGCAATTCCCGGATATGATCGTGTTGCCGGAAACCCCTTGGACCATGTATCTGAACAAGGAACTGCGCGACTTGCCGGGGAGTGAATTGCTCAAACAGGTTAATACCAAGCGACAGAAGGAGCTGTTGTGGTTGGCGGAAATCAGCGAGATGCAGGATCGTCGCTGGAAGGAGTTGGCCGATAAATACAAGGCCGCGATCGTGGTGGGTAGCCTGTCAGAGGAACCACAGCCGGATGACGCCTACCCCCTCGTGCATCGTTATAATTCCGCTTTCGTGTATCCGCCTGACGGTTCCGAATCTCAACGATATGACAAGATTCACCGTGTGTTATTCGGAGAATATGTTCCTTTCCGATATAACAATTGGTTGAATCCCTTGTACTGGTGGTTGAACAGTCTCTCCCCCTGGGGGCAGGGCGGGTATGAATATTCGATCACCGCGGGCAGGGAATTTACAACCTTCAACATCAATCCGGATCCGAAACGTAATACGACCCAAAGCCGACCGTCAAGTAAAGAAGAAGGCTTTAATTTTTCTATTACTATTTGTTACGAAGATGCAATCCCGCAGGTGTTCCGCGAGTTTGTAGTCGGAGACGACGGCCGCAAGCGGGTTGATTTCATGTTGAATATAAGCAATGACGGCTGGTTTGGGCATGGTCCCCAACAGCCGCAGCATCTTGTAAACTGCGCATTTCGAGCGGTGGAAAATCGGGTGGGCATCGCCCGGGCGGTAAACACGGGGATTAGCGGATTCGTTCGGCCGGATGGCAGTTGGCATCATTTGATCACCGGAACCGAAGGCAAGCTTGATGCGGGTGGGACCGGATACCGGGTGGCCCGAGTATTCGTGGATCCCCGGATAACTATTTATAGTGTTTACGGCGATGCCTTTGCAATAGCCTGTATGCTTTTCCTGTTAGTGGCGATTGCCGACGCCGTAGTGGCTGGGGTTCGGCAACGACGGCAGCGGTGTACTACAAAACAGGGAGGTGCACGGTGAATGTTGAAAACAGGATATTTTTCACGCTGAATCCTTCAAGGATCTTGGCGATCGGTGTTTTCATTATGGCTGCGGTAACTGGTTGTGTGCAACCGCGAGTTCCTGCGAATCTGGTCAAACTGGAAGAGCGGGCTCGAACAGGCTTGCATCGGGCCATGCGGTATCCTGAAAACCCGGTAGTGCGGGTACAGGCCATGGAAGCAGCCGGTGATATTTTGGGACAAGAAGCTGTTTTACGGATTCGCGAGGGTTTGCAGGATGAACACCCCGGTGTTCGCTTTGCGGCCTGTATGGCTTTGGGCAAGTTGAAAGATCGTAAGGGCTTGCCGCAAATACGTAAACTCGCCTTCGACTCGAACGACAGCGTACGTGTAGCTGCCTTTTATGCCTTGGAGCGCATGGGGTATCCCAATCATCGTCGGGGATGGGCTCAAATTCTGCATAAACATAGTGACGCGGAAGTTCGGCGAAATGCGGTGTTGGCTCTCGGTCGCTTGAAGGACGAGTCAACCATCCCCTTGCTGCGCAAAGTGGCCGCCCGCGATGACGATATGGGGGTGAAGCTACAGGCCTACGAAGCACTGGCCATGATGGGGGATAAAGACGCGGTGGATCAATTTCTATTCCATGCCTACGGAGCACAGGGTTACAAGATGCCTTTTGCTTTAATGACCTTGGGAAAATTGGATGATCCACGAGTGGTGGGTGCCCTGCAAAATCGCTTGGAACGTGCCCCGTACCTGGAGGCAAAACTGGCGGCGGCCCGCAGTCTGGGACGGCATGGATACGACGATGGCTTTGACTTATGCCTCAAGACTTTGCATTGGAATCAGCCTGAAAAGGGTGTTCTGGATGATCCGCCTTACAACCAGGTTATGAGAAAACGCAGCATGGCGGCGACGGCCTTGGGCGATATCGGTCAGCCCGGGGCACTGGGGCCCTTGAAAGAGCAGATGGAAAAGTCACGGGATCCTCGCGTCCAGTTGGCCTGTGCAGCGGCGATCCTGAAAATTCTAAACGGAATACCTGCCGCTGATGGAAGACTATATATACCCGAGGCGAGGCCTTGATTCTGCCCTAAAGACGTTGTCCCTATAAATGCCGGCAAAGTAATGCGGGGTATAGTCTGGCCCGGTTTGTTGTTGCAAAATGTGGGCAAGCATGAAGTGGTTTCAATTTACCATCTTAGCGGTGGTGGCGATTGTGTGTCAGACCACCGTGGTTGATGCCATGGCTATCCATGGGGTGCGGCCGAATTGGATGTTCATATTGGCCGTGCATTATGCCCTGTGGGCTTCTTGGCCGGAGGCCGCCATCGCTGCTTGGCTGTTGGGACTGGCCTTGGATTTGACCAGCGTGGGGCGAATTGGTCTTTATGCTTTTTCTTTCGGAGCAGCAGCCTGGCTGATCAGCTACATTCGCCAAGCGGTTTTTCGTGACCATGCCCTGACCCAGGTTTTGGTTACTTTCGTTTTTATGTTTGCTGTTCAAGGGGTTATCGTTTTTTACCACTGGTGGGATGCGGCCGGGCCGGTTTCGTTGCGCGGTTTGGGCTGGACGGCTTTGTTTACCGCTTTATATACCGCCGCTTGGACCCCATACCTTCATTGGCCGCTGATCCGCCTCGAACGGTGGACGGGATTATCCACCAAACCTGGTTTCCTTAAATGAAAATCTACCGCCAGGGACGGCATTCGTAATCCCGTTGATGTTTATGCCATCCGGTTTATGCTTAGAGTGTGCGGCCCGTCCGACCAAGGCTGTATAAACCGGTAATTAGAAAGTACAAATGCATGTTCGAGCGTCGTTTGAAAATATTGCTGTTTATTCTCTCGCTACCGGTAATGGCGATAGCTGCCCGGTTGATGCAGCTACAAGCTTTTCATGGCGGAGAATATTCTCAAAAGGCTGAGAATTTACTCGCTTTGCCGCCGGAGTATCTGCCATGTCTGCGGGGCAAAATCGTGGACCGCAACGGCGAACCGTTGGCCTACAACGCGCCTTCGTGGAATATTACGGTTCATTACGGCATGATCGATGAAAATACCCCTCTGCGTCCGCGAATTCTTAGGCGATTGGAGGTCGAAGCGGACGATTCCTTGTCGTTTCGAATTTTCCGTTCCTGGCGGACCATCGCTCGTTTCGGGAATGTCTCCATTGAAGAGTTGCAGCAGCGGCGGGCGGACATCTGCCGCAAAGTGCAACGCATTAAGAAATACGTGGAGGAACGTCACGGCGTAAAGATGGAAATCCTGGAGGAGCATACGTTTCATACCGTGGTAAAAGGTTTGAATCACGAACAGCATGTCCGGGCGGTGGAAGCCTTGGCCGACTATCCATGGATCAAGGTGGAGGCCGGCAAAACCCGTCGGTACAAAGGCGGGCCTGCCTTTGGGCATTTATTGGGTTGGCTGAACGAAGTCGGACCGGAGGATATCGCCGATGATCCCCAGGCCGACAACACGCTGTCCCGTTACAAGTTAAATGATTTACACGGCGTGGCCGGCCTGGAAACGCTCGGGGAGCAATGGTTGGGAGAAGAACAAACCCGTTGGCTCCGTGGCCGGCGGGGATACGTTCATCAGGATCGTGAAGGCCGCTCGCTCAGCTCACGGATCGAGCCGATCGACGGCCGCGATATGCGCATCACCATTGATCGTGTGCTTCAACAGAAAGCTTATGAGTTAGTGGCCCGCGCGGTGGCCGAACGACGTCCGACGGCCACCGGCGGCAGCGCGGTCTTATTGCATGTGCCCACCCGCGAAGTGTTGGCCATGGTTAGTTATCCCTCTTTTGATCCCGACATGCCCTACCCAGAGCGACTGGAATGGTTCAAGAGTGATCCTGTTGGCAAGCCGCACATTTTTCGAGCGGTCGGTGGAAATTATCCTCCCGGCTCAGTGGTCAAACCGCTCGTCTTGACTGCCGCTTTGGAAGATCGAAAAACCGGCCCGCGAGAAACCGTTCATTGCCGTGGTTATTTATTGCCGGGCTATCCCAATAAATGGCGATGCCTTTTTTCACATGGCACGGTCGGCCCGGTCGAAGCTATACAGCGAAGTTGTAACGTTTTTTTCTATACCATGGGTCAGCGGTTGGGGACCGACCGGTTAAGTTACTGGATGGCGCAGTTCGGTCTCGGCCGGGAAACGGGAACCGGCTTACTGGAGGAGAAAGAGCGGCCTCTCGACTTGGGGCAGGGCAAAGGCATGGCCCGATTGGCGGCCATCGGGCAGGGACGTTTAACGGTGACGCCCATCCAGTTGGCTAATATGATGGCCACCTTGGCTGCCGGGCGATATAAGCCGGTCACTTTGTGGGCCAATGATCCTCGACCTGAATCGCCGGATGAGGTTTTGCCGGTGGATTCTTCAATATGGCGGATCGTCCGCCGTGGCATGTATGCCGTCGTCAACGAACCCCACGGCACTGCTTATCGCCATATCGGGGACATCGACTTTGGCGATTACGTCTTATTGGGCAAGACCGGTAGTGCGGAAACCTCGCGTCCCAATCGCCCCACGCATGCCTGGTTCGCAGGTTACCTCACGGAACAGAATAATTACACCGCCTCGGCGAAAAACGTCCAAGCAAGCGTAGCCGTGGCCGTGGTAATCGAATACGGCGGTCATGGCGGCGAGACCGCTTCGCCGGTGGCCGGCGAATTGATCCGAGCTTATTTGGATCGTTATTGGAATCATGAAGCGATCTTGTCAGCCAAGAGGGAGTAATCACTTGTGAATATTCCGCTTCCAACACGCCACGGCTGGGCCATGCTTATACCGGTATTGGTCTTATGCGCCGCCGGTATCCTGTGCATGCAGGCGATCGCTCCCGAACAGGAGGACGGATGGTTGGCGGTGCAAGCCTTCAGCCAACTTCGTTATCTCGTAATCGCCTTAGGAGCCATGAGCGCGGTGATGATGATTGGGTACCACCGCCTCGGCCGATGGGCCTACCTGCTTTTTGCCGGTTGCGTGTTGCTGCTTTTATATCTTGCTATGGATCGATGGTTCCATGGCTTACCCCTGGTCAGGGAAATCCGTAATGCACGGCGATGGATTCGCTTGGGACCATTTTTGTTTCAGCCCTCCGAAGTGACCAAGATAATTTACGTGTTAGCGCTGGCCTGGTATCTGCGCTATAGACGTAATTATCGCACCTTTATGGGCCTGGCCTATCCCTTTGCCATTACCCTGGTGCCCATGGCTCTGATCCTGCTGCAGCCGGACCTGGGAACCGTGCTTCTGTTCCTGCCGGTGTTGTTTGCCATGCTGTTTGCTGCCGGCGCACGCATCAAGCATTTGCTGATTATTATTTTGCTGGGTTTGTTGTGCATTCCCTTTTTCTGGATGAAGATCGCCGACTACCAACGCTTGCGGATTACCGGTGTTCTATTGCAGAGCGAAAATTTGCGCGATTATCTTTCCGAACCACCCACTTGGCTTGATAGTCGGCCGACACGTTGGGATTGGCTTCGGCCGACTGGCACGAATCCCCGCGAATGGAAACGCGAACTCGTTGGTTGGGAGGATCGCTCCGGTTACCAGTTAGTCTCCAGTAAAACCGCCATCGGCAGCGGCCAAATCACCGGTCAGGGGTGGGGCGAGGGAATTTTTATTGATTATCCCTTCCTGCCGGAGCGGCATAACGATTTCATTTACGCCCTGATCGCCCATCAATGGGGCCTGCTTGGCGCTTTGACGATATTATTCTGCTACGGACTGATTGTCTTAACCGGAATCGTTGTTGCCTCTATTACCGAGGATCCCTTCGGACGGCTGGTAGCGGTGGGGGTATCGGTTATGGTAGCTGTCCAAGCCTTAACCAACTTGGCTATGACTGTGGGGCTTGGGCCGATTACGGGTGTGACTCTGCCTTTTGTTAGTGCTGGGGGAAGCAGTTTGGTGGCCAGCTTCATAAGTATCGGCTTGTTGATAAGTGTCTCGCAGCGTCGGCCGATTATGATTGCCCATCCGCCCTTTGAATTCGACGAGGAAGATGAATAGACGCTGTTCGCTTCAATGAAGAGAACCCGGTAATTTAGGAATCCGCCGGTTGGCTGGTCGAGCGGGGAAGAACCTTGATGGTCTCTTGAAGAGTGATCTTGCGGTTGTTCGCGGTGATGATACGGGCTTCAATCTTATGTTCACCGGGCTTGCGCAAAATGCCGCGAGTCTGGAATCGGCCGCTCGTCATCGGTCTGCCGTTATTGGTCCAGAGGATGCTGGCTCCGTCTTGCAGTTTGGGAGGTATTTCAACATCGAGATCGATCCACATTGGCGCTACCCCCTCTTTTTTGCCCCCAACCTTGATCCTTGCCTGTGGAAATTGGTCCACCTTTTTTCCCCGCTGGGGTGGTTGTATTTGTTTTTCCCTTTGTTCCGTCCGGGGTGCCGGTGATCTCTGTAGTCCGTTGGAATAGGGTTGACGAATCGGTCGGCGGGGGGTGGTGGTGTGGTTAGGAGCTGTTCGCACAGTTGGTGGAGCCAGTTGAGGAGCTTGCGAAGAGGACACTTGTTGCGTGTCTTCTTTTTCTTTCTTTGGTAGTTTGTTAAAGACAATACCGCCGTTGTTAGTCTTTTGCCGATTGACGACAGTGGGTCTCGACCGGTTGCTTCTGGTTTGTCCGGATCGAGGAGCGGCGGCACGATGAATTCGCCTGCGGGAGGCGGATAGCTGACCTCTCGGCTCGTATTCCATCATAACCATAGTGCCGGTGGCCGGTGCGGTTTTGGGTGTGGCCCCGATGGTGGAAGCGAAAAAGGCCGCCGCTGTTTGCGGGGTGCGTTCGTGACCTAAACCGTCCACGTATTTTGCCTCTACCTCGAAATTGTGTCGCCGATACCAGTGGACGGCGTTTTTGCTTTCCTTGGCACAAATCCCGATATCGTTCTCGCCCCAGAAAATCCCGATGGGAATGTCTCGATAGCGGGGAACTTGCGATGTAGCAAGCAGATCTTCGCTGAAATTGGACCCCCGTACCGCGATGCAACTGAACCGCTCCGGATATCGGTTTACGATGTAATGGGCGATATATCCGCCGGAAGAAAAACTGGTCGCCAATACCCGCTTGGGATCCGCGTTGGTCCGGCGAAGTACCTCGTCCATGATGGTCATAATGGCCTGTTCGTCTTTTTCGACGTAGGGTAAATTGGGATCACGCAGCGGAAGCTGCATGGTCAGACTATCGCAGGTGCGCAGTTCCGGGGCGACCACGATAAATCCGTAACGGTCCGCCTCCTGTTGCCATTCGCGAATTTGGTACTTGGCATTGTCGTAAGGCCGTAGCCCGTGGAAGGTGACCACGAGGGGCCAGCCCTTGCCCTTCGGATGGCGGCCGTTGTTGTTGACGTAGTCTTCGGGCAGGTAAAGCCAATAGCCGCTGTGAGTAACCGGCTCAACTTGCCGCTCGGCTCGACCCTTGCCCGGCGGTTGGGTGACCGCACAGCCAAATTGCAGAACCAGCACCGTCACCACTAGAAACGACCAACCCGCTATTTGCACAACAAACTTACTCTTGTTGAAATTATGCAATATGCTAGCCCCCGATCATTTGTTGTATTAAATTGAATGCTCAAATTGTCCCTGCCCGAGTAATCCACTCTAACCTCGGATCCGCGCTATCGTAACGGCGAACTCTGCTTGTATTCGGTTATACGTACCAAGTTGCGTTTAATGAGCTCGGTGAGGGCACTTCTCCTACTACGACCGCGCCACTTTCATGAAATCTCCCTCGGCCCGAATACCTTGACTTCATGTTACCAGATTCGTCCTTACCGACCAATTACCGGTTATCCGCAGATTTTGCCCCCGCCGGTCCGCCGGTCGTGGAGATTTAACCGGCTGAACTCCATTATTCTAGTACCAGACAAACCCAGTTTTCGCCGTAATTCCTTCTCATAATATCGTGCGAACTCCTTTAAACGGATGAAAAAATATGAAATCTTCGTTTTGCTTGCTTTTTTTAAAACAGGAATACCAGCCTGAGCCGGTTCTTTCAAAATATTTATTTTAGAATCGAAGCCGATATGAGGATCGCAAAGTAACCTGTTGACGAGGGAATGTTACTCCAGAAATTCTTTTGCGTTGTGGCTTTATCTGTTGACTTGCAAAATTATCCCATGACACGCAAGCTTAATGTCGGTTTTCCAAAAACCTTACATTTCAAAGGTCAGTTTTTTCTTGAAAGTACGGGCAAACAGGCCCAGAACTCGACCAAGCAGGTAAGCAAAGTAGAAACCAAGACCAACCAGGACGGACCATGCCAGTACGGCTCCCAAGAGGTTTAGCATTCCGGCATCAGCTCCTTTTTGAGAGGCCTCCATCATCTTGGGCAAGGCCCAGCTTAAAGCCGCTAACATCAGGCCGATGTAGATTCCGGAATAAAGCAGCACCAGCAAGTATAGGAAAATATAGTGACCGATGGTGTGGGCGATCGATGTCACAACAGCCACGGGATTCAAGCCGTTGCTCATCGATCCGCTGGCCAAACCAATGAGATTCATAGGTATAGCTAATGTAACCACCACCAAAATAATCAAATTCCGAGGCTCAGTAAGAACGATGAGATCATCCAGCGAGGCGGGGGTTCCTTCTCCGGATAAAGCCATAATCACCATGATTACCGCTGCATAAAAACCAATCAAAGCCACATATCCCCCCAAAGCGGAACCCAGCTTGGTTATGTTCCACGTTAGCTGCGGAGGCTGATCACTGCCCGTACCCGTAGTACGGATAGTATCTACCAGAATATAGTAAGCTACGGCACCGAAGAAAATGGCCTCCACCACGAACATGCCGCTCATGAAGGTTCCTAGCCACGTAATCTCTTTTTGTTCAGCCGCATCGTTCATGTTGGTCAGGGCTACCATCCCGATGAGCAAGCCTACTGGGACGGCGATGGCTCCCAAAGCGATTCCCATTCCAGTCAGGATGGAAGCGGCTCCAGGGAGCGGAAAAGTCGCCGCTGAGGTAAAACCGTTGTAAAAATTGACCTTCGGTTTGGAAATATCCAATGCTTTGTAATGGGCTTGGCTCTTCTGGCGCCCCATAGGGCTGGGGATATCCGCACCACAGTTCCGGCAAATCAGGTCGCAATAAATATCATCACACTTGACTTTCTGCCCGCATCGCGGGCAGGTGCGAATGGTAGGATCTTCAGATTGGTCCTTTTGATCTATGGTCGAGTCCGTTGTAGAAGCCGCCTGGGCTTCAGCCAAAGACATCATCCGCTTTTTCTTGCGGTCTCGGACAATGACTTGCCCGTGACTTTCCATTTCATTTAATGTGTCAAGATCGAAACCAAGGTCGTCCTTGTCAGGTGTACCTTTGGAAATAGGCAAGGCGATTGTTTTCTTGCAATCCGGGCACTTAATCTTCTTGCCCGCCCACTCGTCGGGGGCTTGGATTATTTTATTACATTTAGGGCACGTAACTTTCATATGATCTCGCGATACAAAAGAAGCTTGATGTGGCTATTATCCATCGCTGTAAATAAGGGTCAAGTTTACAATTATGATTCTTATAAGCGTATGTTACCCAAAAATTATGATAATGTTACCCTTTCGATAAACAAGGCCTATACATGCCAGAAACCAGTTAAAAAATACGCCGACAAATCTGTCGGCGTCACTTTGCTCTTCTGGCTTCAATTTATGGCTCCCGGCTTTTAACTCGGTCCCCATTCCTTTTCGTCAGCCAAAGCGACGCGTAATTTACTCAAGGCCTTTTGTTCGATCTGGCGAATTCTTTCCTTCGTTACACCAAAGATCTTGCCGATTTGTTCCAACGTCATTGGTTTTTTGTGCTTATTCAAACCATAGTGCCGCACGATAATATCACGTTCACGATCGTTCAAATGATGCAAACCCTGCTTAATTGTATGCCGGGCGGCTTCATTTATCGAATCCTGATCGGTTTGATCGGGAGCGGGAGCCGTTTCCAGTAGTTCTTCGGTGCCTGTTACCAGGCG
>CAZMVS010000364.1:0-2948 GCA_964569525.1 uncultured Planctomycetales bacterium | reverse complement strand
TTGATCTCCTCCGGCATGGTCCGGTCAAAACTGCGCAGCCCCGCCTCCACGTGAAATACAGCGACCCCCAATTTGGTGGCCACCAACGCACAAGCGATCGTCGAATTCACATCCCCAACCACCAATATCGCGTCCGGCCGATGCTCCTCCACCACCTGTTCAAACCGCTCCATGATCATGGCCGTTTGCTTGGCCTGCGAGGCACTACCCACTTCAAGATTGATATCCGGCCGGGGAATCTCCAGCTCATCGAAAAACAGCCGGCTCATGTTCTCGTCATAATGCTGACCTGTATGCACCAACAACGGTTCAATCGAAGGCTCCCCCTTGTACGCCGCCATCAAGGGAGCAATCTTCATAAAGTTCGGCCGTGCCCCGCAAACATTAATCAATTTCATAAACGCCTCCATCAAACCTTTCCCGACTCCTCGGCCGGCATGTATCACTATGTCTCAAAACCTTCCCTAAAAGCATTTCATCAATCAAAAAACCGGTACCGCATAATCGCTAACACCGCCTGAATCCCATCCTTCCAACCGATCTTTTTCCCTTCCGCATAATCTCGACCGGCGTAACTAATCCCTACCTCGTAAATTCGAAAACCCGCTTTCGCTACCTTGGCGGTAATTTCCGGCTCAATATCAAATCGCTCACTTTTCAATTGAATCTTGCGCAAGACGTCAGCCCGAAAAACCTTGTAACAAACCTCCATGTCGGTCAGATTCAAATTGGTCAGGGCGTTCGACAACAAGGTCAATATCCGGTTCCCCAGCATGTGCCAGAACAACAGTACACGGTGGGCCTCACTGCCCACGAATCGCGAGCCGAATACCACGTCCGCGTTCCCCTCCACAATAGGGGCCAACAGCTTGGGATAATCCCGCGGGTTATATTCAAGGTCCGCATCCTGCACCAACACGATATCCCCGTCGGCCTGCTTGAATCCCGTCCGCAGGGACGCCCCTTTCCCCCGGTTCTTCTCATGCATAATAACCTTGATATCCTGCCCCGGATGCTCCGCCTTGATCGTATCGTACAATTCCCGAGTCCCGTCGCTGGACCCGTCATCCACCAGGATCAGCTCCTTCTTCGCCTCCACTTCCGCCGCCAACACCCGCCGCACGCATTCCGCCAGGGTGGCGACCTCATTATAAACCGGCATCACTATACTGAGTTTCACGCCCTGTACCTTCCTCCCTGGATAAGCCCTAAAAGCAATTCCACTTTTTGTGTAACGGCCTGGAGACCGAAAGTAACCCCGCACAAGCCCTTTTCTGGCTTTACAACCGCTACACATAAATAGAGCTTGCTATAAAATCCTCAAAATCTCTCTATAGGACCCAACACTCTATATCCCCCAAACATCGGCAAGGCACAGGCGAATAATGACCCCTGGAACACAAACGAAGTGCAGCAAGAAACCTATCCATATGTAAATTATGAAGATACAAACTTATGGAATTTTAAGCAAATACCATCATAAGCCCCCTTCACGGTTCAAAAGGGCTATGAAATCGCGTTTTTTTCTCACTCTGAGCTGGATAAATACTGAAAAGGGCCGATTTTTACCAGGCAGGATTCCCGAAACGCCTCCGGCATGGCCGGATCATCCACCAGCCAAAGATACCCCCTCGGATCAACCGCCAGCCCTTCAATGCTCACATAAGGCATCCGCCGCCGGGCCGGAAAATCGCCCAATATGTCCCGCAGGCTTCGCCCCTCCAAGTCATACAGGTTCAACCACGCTTTAACCTCCCCCCGGGCAGGATCGATCCGCAGAATCTTTCCCCCATTGCGATCAACCGCCAACAGCTCGCCATTTGCCATCCTTGCCAGCCCATTAAGCGTCTGCATCTCCCCTGACCGTAGTTTCCACACCGCCCGGGTAAGCAGCTCGGAATATCGCGCCTCCGTGTTCAACCTGCCTTTACACAAAACACCTCGCCCAATCCGGGGGCGGGTAAACATCAACCTAGGCTTGGGATCAGCGGTATGGCTTCTGCTCCCCTCCTCCGCCCAGTACACTTGCCCAGGCCGATCGCCCCACGCCAAACCTTCAATGCCGTCATTGGAATCCCAACCCTTCTCTGCCGGCAACTCGTTGTAAAAATATGCCCCAACCAATCGAGCAACCGTGGCCTCATCCCCTTCTTCCAGGCGCAACTCCAGGACCAGCGAGTTCGGCTGCTCCGCCGCCACAAAAATATGAGGCTCATGCGGCGGGCTCACCCCGGGCGCAAACATCACCGCCTCCAAATCGAGCAACGGTTGCTCGCCATTCTCCCGCGTCGCCACAATCTGCCGGCGTAGCTCCGCCAACCGCCCCCTGCCTGCATTTCTGAAACGATCCGCAAATTCCTGCCAATTCCTCGGCAAGGCCACCGCAAAAACTTCATCCGCCCGGATCGTTTGCCCGGGTACAATTTCATCCAATTGTTTTTGGGATATGTAAAACAATTGCCCTGCCGACTGTCCACCGTTCCGATCGCAAACCAGCCAGAGCCCTTCCCGCCACCCAATCCTGCCGTCATGCAATCCCGATGCCTGTTCGATTGCATATCGCCCGCCGGGACTGCGCAACCGAAAACAGGCAATCCCCATCTGCGGTTGACACCCTGCTGAAAAACTCAACAGCAGAATCAGAATGAAAACCAATCGCCGTTTCATGATGATCTTCCTGGCCACCAATCATCGCCCATCGAAACACACAATACAAGCATGCGGATCAATCACAAAACATTTATCAGCAATAGTAGGGAAGAAAGGATAAAGCCGAGGCACGGAAATCCGGAAAAAAGAACGCCGCCATAAGACGTTACATACTCATGGATACAACGTTGCTTTGCGGGGCTTGAACCGGAAAGCCAGCACACCCCCAACAAGCATCAACAACATAGTGGCGGGGTTAGGAAAAACAAAGGAAGAAAAAAAATAACCTCCCCGCGGAT
>CAZMVS010000363.1:0-19230 GCA_964569525.1 uncultured Planctomycetales bacterium | reverse complement strand
AGCCATCCCCAAACGATACTTGTGGGGTACAATATCAGAAACGTCAATAACACCGTTGGTATAAACATCCATGCGGTATTACCCCGGTCAACAACAGATGACAAATTTAGGTTATGAATACTCAAGAGGATTTGGATTCCTCTGCGGCGGTCTTCATCATACTTTTTGAGCCCCGCCAGATCCGCTGGCCGATAACCACAACCAGGTAAAGCAGGCCCGCCAAAACGATCGTGGTTGCTCCGGTAGGCAGTTCAGGACTGTAGCTCACTACCAGGCCGCTGGTGGTTAAGCCAATGGTTAACAAGGTGGACAGGATCATAATTTGCCATAGACGGCGCACAAAATGCCCTGCCACCGCCACCGGTAAAGTTAAAAGAGCGATCACCATAACCAGGCCCACCACGGACATCAAAACGACCACCGTCAAAGCGGTTAATCCAAGCAACAGCAGATAATAGGCCTCTACCGAAACGCCGCGCAGCCGGGCGAATTCCTCGTCAAAACAAACCGCCAGAAAGTTGTTATAAAAAAGCACTCCCATGCCAACCACGAGCACATCCAGGAATGCAATAAGATAAAGGTTTTCGCGGGCTACCAGGAGAATGTTGCCAAAGAGGTAACTCATCAGGTCTTCGTAATAGCCCGGGGTACTAGTAATGAAAAGGATTCCCACCGCCATTCCGATGGCCCACAATGCGCTGATCACGGTATCTTCACGTTCTTTGAAACGAAGAGAAACCCAACCGATGATAACCGAGGCGGCCAAAGCGGCAGCCACCGCTCCATGGATGGGTTGCAGCCAATCCCATCCTGCGACCACTTGGCAATAACGCGCCGCCCCCATGCCTCCCAACGTACAATGGGCCACGCCGCCGGCGATGTACGTAATGCGTCGGGCGACCACGTAACTGCCCATCACTCCGCAGGCCACACTGGCCAACACACCGGCCAACAAGGCATTTTGCAACAGAGGACTGTCCAACAGCGCTTGGAAAAATTCCATCATCGACTCACTTCCTGCGGTTGACCGGGATGCAACAGGCGGACCTCTCGGCCGTAAATATCCGTCACCTGCTTTTGGGTCAGTTCATTACTCGGGTGGGTATGAACCCATCGATTCACGCATACAACGGTATTGAAATTGAGGGAAACGAAACCGATATCGTGGGAAACCACAACCACGGTTAATCGTTGATTTAATTCCCGTAGCAATTCGTATAATTCATCCTGGACAGCAGGATCCAGACTCGCGGTAGGCTCATCCAGCAATAATAACTCCGGCTCACAAGCCAGGGCCCGGGCTATCAATACTCGTTGCCGCTGTCCGCCGGAAATATCAGAAAAGGGACGGTTTGCTAAATCACTTAATCCAACTTCGCCTAAAGCTCTTGTGGCTGCTTTTTTATCTTCACGGTTATACGGGCCTATACCAATGCCTCTGCCCAACCGTCCCATTAAAACGACATCGAATACACTAACCGGGAAACGCATGTCCAAGGTGACATATTGCGGCATGTAACCGATACGCTGGCGTATTCTAACCGGCGGCTGACCTAAAACTTCGACCTCACCTTCCTGTGGCGCAATCAAACCCAGGATCAACTTCACCAGCGTAGTCTTTCCACCGCCGTTCGGCCCGACAATGCCCACAAAATCCCGGCTGGTAATGGATAAATTAACCCTTTCCAGCACAAGCGGGCCGTCATAAGCAAAACTGACGTTGCGAACGTGGATGATCGGTTGAGATTCCATACAGTTCCCTTTTACCGAAAATTTCTATCGACCGGTTAATCAACCAGGCTGGGTATCCTGCCGGCTCAAGGCCTTTTTAATTTCCGAGGCAATGCGCAGAAGATTGTCCAAATAATCTTCTCTCAAGGGATTTAAGGGGACAACAGCGCCGTTAATTCTCTGAGCCACCACTTCGGCACTTCGGCGGGAAAACTGCGGCTGAACGAAGATTAACTTGACGTCGTTTTGCCTTGCCTGTTCGATTAATTGCTGCAACTTCCGGGCGGTGGGTTGGCGGCCCCCGGTTTCAACAGCTACCTGTTCCAAACCATACGCCTGAGCGAAATAACCAAAGGCGGGATGGTACACGAAGAATTTCCTGCCCTTCAACGGGGCCAGTGTTTGTGCAATCTTGCGATCCACCTGTTCAAGGCGGTCCTGGAATCGACGGCAGTTTTGTGCGTATTCCTCCGCGTGAACAGGATCAAGACTGCTCAGCACCTTGCGCACTGTCTCCGCCTGTTTCTTGACCAGCCGTGGGCTCATCCATATATGCGGATCGATTTCATCATGATGATGGTGCCCATGGGAATGTTGTTCATCGGCATGGGCATGAGCAGGTGTGGTTTGGACAAGGTCGAGGTCGCGGCGAAGATCGACGATCTGCAAACCCTTCAAGGCCGAACCGATCTTTTTTGCCAACTGGTTTTCAAACTCCACGCCGGTGCGAAAATAGACGTCGGCCCGGGACAATTGCACTACTTGTTTGGGAGTCGGCTCGAAAGTATGCGGCGTTTGGCCTGCCGACACCAAAACAGACACCTGAATATGCTCACCGCCTACCCGATCCACAATATATTTTTGAGGAGGAACACTTACAAAAACATGGAGAGTTTCCGCTGCCAGTTGTGTGGAGACAGCAGACTCCTTCCTGCAGCCCAAAGTGGCTAATCCGACAAGGAGCACCATAAAAATTAATCTATGAATCCATGGAAAACCAATATTCCCTGTCATATCGTGCCTCGCCAAATACCTACCATTCATCTGATTTTTCCGAATCCTGACGAGAACAAACCAAATACAACTCGTTACATTTGCTGCATTCCTGAAGGGGATGATCCTTAGCAAAGGCCTCCCAATGGATTTTCTGCTCAGGGGATAAAAACCCGGTCCCCTGGCACAGCGGACAAACATTATCCATGGCGGCGAGGATAGCCGACCGGATGAACGCGGAACGATTGGGTATTCGCTTCAGCACGTCCATCAGGGAAGGCTCCGCCTTGAACGTGACCGTGGAAAGCTTGTGTTGCGAAATATTTCTATAACCTTCGTTCAATTAAATATTTATGTGAGAACAAAAAAACGTGAAAACTCGATTATAAATACAAAACCCTTTATAGTATTATTTTGTAACACCCCTTTGTCAAATACTGGTTATTTCCATTGGGACTGCATATACATTATTAATTTACATTTTGACAATGTAGGGCGCAAAAAAATATGTCTTTGCGCAAGTAATTATGGAAAATCAGATATGAACGTACCTTCCCCGCGTACCCCGAATTGCAAAAATAAAAAGCCCCAAAATCCTTCGTTCAAAGGACTCCGGGACCGGATTCAAAAAGGCTTGCCAGGTCTGCAAAAGCAAGCCCGGATACCGGGTTCCATACCCCGCCCATTGCCTGGGGGATCATGTTTTGAATAGAAGCCAGCATCCGGCCTTGCTCCTTTTTAAAGGCCATCCCGAAGCCCCTTCGAATCGCGTTCGAAGAGGCCTCGAAATGGGATCAGAAGACCATTAACTCACCACCATGCGGCTGACGGCTGTGTCAGGCATCTTGTCACGCTCGGCCCGGCCACGTGCCCGCTCATCTCTTTGTTCAATGTGCCGCTCGATGATTTCATGGAACTCCATCTTTTCCAGGTCCAGCGACCCCAAAACCCCATCGACAAAGCATTGCAGCATGTAAGGGGTGCACTCGTGCCCGGTAATCGTGTTCCTAACCGTTAAGGAATACTTATCGCAATATTCCAGAAGCTTCTTATATAAATCCTTATCCAGATGGACCGATACACCTCCGGCAGTGCCGATGTCCTCTATCGCGCAACCGACTTGAACGAAATACTCCAGAACTTCTTCCAGGATCGCCCGGACTTGCTCTTGGGTTTCCCGGTTACCGTACATGCAATCAAACTCCGCAATCGCCAGGCGCATGCGTTTGATCGCCGCCAAAAACCCTTTGTGCAGTTCCTTGGTACTCAAATCACAGTACCCATAAATGATTCCGTCACTCATGATCTTGTCTCCTTCCAAACGTTTTTTAAATGCCTAACGACACCGAACAGACCACTAATTCGCACTCCTGGCCGTGTTGGTCGAATAATTTGCCGCTATGAGCCTCACGACATGCCTCGACACGTTCAGCGGCCGTTATCGTCTTTTGCTCGGTAAACGGCTTCCGAGCCGGCTTTTTCGGCGTCCTGTCTTTTTCGGGATCGCCTGAATTACTCAGCTTGCGGATTGCTTTCTCCATTTGCTGACGGACAGCCAACGGGAGGTTGTCGTCTTTGTTCACCAGTCTGATAGCCATATGGTTTATTCCTTTCTTTACATGCCCTGCCGGCGGCGAACTCTTTTGGGCCGAAGACTCCGGCCGGTCAGGTACATTGTTCCATGGTTATGTATTTCCACCACTTTTTCCTGTGGTGAACCGTCGAGGGTGTCCCGACTGCTGGGCAGGGCGACCCCGCTCCTGGGGCCGGCCGCCGGTATGTTCTGATTTTCAACCGGCGGGTTGTCTGTTTGTGTGGGTTTGGTGATCCAGTCGGGATAAACCGACTCTTTCCGGAAACTTCCCCCTAAAAAGCGCGGTTGCGTCAGGGCGATAAACTCCTGCATCTCGCTCATATTCCGCCAGTCTTCCCGCAGGTTCGCATCAAATTGAAACCCCGCATGCCGCAAGGCCGGCCCGTGTTGGCGCAACAAATCAAGCCGCTTTTCCCGGGCACTTTCCACCACCGGAACAAACGTCTCCCAAATAAAGCCCAACAGGTCTTCTCCGATCCCCTGGGAACCCGGGCGACCCGTATCCCGCATGTTTCGGGCCGTCTCCGCCACCGCGTGGGCCGATTCCGCGTCCAACCCTTCCCGCTCCTGGAGGTATTGCGAAACCGCCCCTACGTCGCCTCGCTGTACCCGCTGCATGTACTGTTCATGCATCCGAAGCAAGGATTTATTCGCCTCTTCAAAGTACTGGCGGTTCTCCTGAATGTCCTCCAGGGCAGCCTGTAGTTGCTCCTGTTGCTCTTTCCCAGTGGTTCCCCCTAAATGACACTCTGCCGGTCTGAACGACCGCCACAAGGGCGGTAAGCGTGTCCTGGTCAACCGTCAGTTTCCCCGCCTGGTTAACCACCGCCGCGCTGACCTGGGCCGCCGCCCCCGGGTCGTATCCCTTCGCCTTCAACTGGTTGACCACCGCCGCCGCCTTGTTCGCCGCTTCGTCGCTACCCTTGCCCAGCTTGGCCAACTCGCCGGAAACGGTCTCCATGGTCTCCTGCATTTGTTCCTGGATTTTCTGTTGGGCCTCGTGGAACCTGTTCGCAGCCTCCTGGGCATCATTCAAAGCTTTGGTCACGGTAGCGATCGCCCCCACCGCGCCAGCCGCCGCCAGGCCGATCGGACTGAACATGAAACCGAATATTTCCTGGGCGTTCATGCCCAAGTCCATCATCTCCGCTAACTGCGGATTGATTGCCCCCAAGGCCTCTCGGAATGAATTGGCCTGCTGTTCGGATGTCCCCATGCTCTCGGCGAACTCGCCGAAATTCTGCGATCCATCCTTGGCCGCTTGGTTCTGATCGTCCATTGCCCGCGTGGTTCGATCCGTCCGCCTAATCGATTCTTCGGCCGTGCGTTCCGCTGCTTGATCGGTGTCCTTTAAGGCCTCTTGCGTTTTGCGTGCGGCGTCCTCCGCCCCCGATGCG
The DNA here is from genome assembly GCA_964569525.1 of uncultured Planctomycetales bacterium. Lineage (GTDB taxonomy): Bacteria > Planctomycetota > Phycisphaerae > UBA1845 > PWPN01 > JAAYCU01. The sequence continues at coordinate 13,515 of CAZMVS010000363.1, read as the reverse complement.
TCACCTTTGAACCGGAGCAATACGTCGTCTTCACGTCCCATGAAAAAACCTTTCAAAAAGAGGGTTCAGGGCCGCCCGATTCACAGAGACAAAACCGGGCGACCCCGCCCGTATCGGAAATATTGGCCGCCTTTTCGACAACCGGCAGGCGGCCGGGCCGGTGGAAGGATTCGAAGGGCTAATTCATAGCCCATCGAACGTGGTGGTTTACACAAAGTCCGTTCGAATCGCGTAATACCAGTACCCGTAGGCCATGCGATAGCGCGCCCGCACACCATAGATATACTTGTCCCGCATAAACCCTTCGTCCGAATTGGCTTCCAAAGCTCCGAACGTAACAGGTACCATGTCCTGGAAGATGAAGGGGCGGACGGTGACATCGGTTTTGAACAGGTACCACTTGCTGGCGTCGGTCAGCCCCGGCATGGCGATAACGCTCGCCGCATGATGAAATATATTGCTCTGCATCACGTTCGGGGTGGTGGCGGCGAACTGCATGTCCAAGGCCTCCATGGCGGTAATCAACATGGAAGGCGGCACCACACAGACAAACCCTTCAGGCCTCGGCTTGATCCGCAGAGGTTGCCCCTGGTCGTCCTTATAGGACACTATTTGGGCAATGGCCTGCCCCAAAGCCTTGCGGAATTCCTCATGGGTCGGGTTGTCCGCGTCGGTGGCCGAATAAGTCAACTTGTTCGACTGCGTTCCCGAACCGCCGCTTTCATGGGAATCACTGAAAAACGGTACCCCGTCGTAGGAATTGAAGCCCGACGATTCGCCGTTAATGATCAACTGTTCCAGCAGATGATCCTTGTGATTGGCGGCCTGTTCGCCCATCTCCTGGACCCTTATCATGATCTGCCCAGTCTGATCATCCTCGATCTCCTCAGTATCCACTTCAATGGTGGATTCATACTTGAGGTTTTCCACGTTATAGGATTCGGAATTCAGCCCCCTGGCCAGGCGGCCGGTCCCCCATTCCCGCATGGGTGGTACCGAGCCGAGCCAGCGGTATTTCTCTTCATCCTTGTCGGATTGAACATGTGTGGTCAGGGTTTTGTAATAGGCTTCCTGGTCAACCTGATTATGCCTTTCGAAAAAAGTACCACGCAATCCCGCCTCTGAAAGCCCCACGTTCACCACCGCAAAAGACCGGCCCAAGGCCACAACTCCAATTGCCAATAAAAACAACCAAAATAAAGACATCTGCATTGCTCCTGAAATACGAGTATTCCGTTTCAAACGGCCGTCCGTGGCCGTTTCGATTGCAACCCCCTGCGGAAAAACTGCTTGTTGCAGAGAGGATCCGCAGGGGACACCATGAACGAATCTATCGTTTCGGCGGCCGCCCGTTCCGATCGACCAGGCCGGCCAGGCCGTCTTTCCAATATTGCATCTCCCACCGTTGCATGCTCTTGACGCTGATGGGCGCGTCCCGGTTCTTTTTCTTAACCCGGTCCACGATTTCCTGGGCGATCGCCCACCGGCCGCGCGGATAGCCCGCCTCTTTTTCCGCCTTCCAGAACTTACGCAGCCACCGTAAGCGTTGCTTGGCCCGCATCCGCTTATGCCGCACTACAAAACCGTTTCGATCCAACGTCATGACCATTTCTCGCTCTCTTTCGTCATCCGGCCTTCACCTGCCGGTCATAGTCCGCCATGAACCGATCCGCCGCCGCTGTCAGGCCGGCGCCGTACTGCTGATCGCGGGTTAAGGCGTTGGCCTCTTTACAGAGGTCCAGGGTGATAACCGTTTCGCCTCGACTGCGGGCCAGCGTAATCGCCAACTGGAATATTTTGATCGCATAACGCAGCCCGCCGGCCTCCCGTCCGCCGTCCAGGGCGGACACGTTGGCCAAGGCGCACAGCCACCGGGCGGCATCCGGATTGAACCGGATTTCCTGTTGCTTGAGCATTGCCACAACTTCATCGACGGTGAATAACCAGCGATCGGGTCGGCCGCCCTCCATGGCGGTCATTAAGTCGTGTTCCAACACAAGCCGACCTCTCAACGCCCCCCCGATGTCATCAATACGTGTGGTTCGATCGATCTTCTTAACCAGGTTCGGACGGCCCACCATGATGACCGGGCACCCCGTGGCATCATACACATGCCGCAGAATGCCCATGGTTTTAGTGGACAAGACGTCCGCCTCATCAATCAGAATCGGCCGCCCGCTTTTGGCCAGGCGTTGGACCACCATATCGAACAAGTCCCCCAATTGGCCTAACGCCGCCGAACTGTAGCGACTAGATATTTCCTGGAGAAGGTCTCGTAAAAACCTTGTGGGCGAGGCGCTACCTGGGTGCCCTTGGATTAAAACACAGTTACGCTTGACCCGCGCCGTCGCCCGCAAGGCCATTGTTTTTCCGATGCCGCTGGCCCCGTAAATGGCGGCCATACCATTCAACTTAATCGCCATTTGAATCAAGGCATGTATCCGCTCAGCCACCTTGGTTTTAACAAAATGCCCCTCCACCGGGGCATCTTGCCGTTCGAAAAAGCCGTTAATCGCCGCGTCCAACTTCGCCAGGACAGCTTCCACGTTCCCCGCATAACGACCTGCTAAAACTTCACTGACCGTCGTGGAACTCATGCCCGACATGTTCGCCAGGCTGGACTGAGACATCTCCGGCACCTGTTCGAGGAACCGGCGTATATTGTCCACGCTCGCTTCCCGGTCCCAGTAACTCATCCGGGCGTTGCGTTGCATCGCTTCATGTGTTTTGTCAGTCTTCTTTGGCATAATAAAGGTCGTAGAAATCTGCCGGGTCCAAGTATTTCTTTTCCGGTTTCTTTTCCTCCACTTCCTCCGAAAAGAGGTCGCCCAAGTCCTCTATTTTGATCTGATTTTCGGGCTTCGGTGGCGGCGTCACCTTGCTTTGATACCGGTTAACCGCTTCCGTCCAGTCGGAATGCAGCGGCCGCACATTGCGGATCGGCTGTTCGTCTTCCGTCCCGGTTGCCTTGAGCCGCTGCTGTTCGGCCAACTGTTGGCCTCTCACCCGCACGGCGGTATGAACCTTGTCCTCGGTCCCCACTCGCAGGCCGCCTTTGGTGATCGCCTTGACCAGCTTTTTGTATCTGGCTTTTTCACGATGGGCGGCGGCTATGTCATCCTGACTTAAGCCGCTCACCCGGGCGCGGTTATTCACCGCTTTACAAATCGGCTTCCCTGCCGTGTCGCAACAAACAACGTACGAGGCGTCCTGCGGATCGATCCTCAGAATGACTTCCCGTCCCCGCAGATTGAAATGTTCCTGGGCGGTTAGCGTGTACAAAATCCCGTTATGCCGCACCCCGTCCCGTGTCACCTTGACCGGCCTGGTGGTCCGCATGGTTAACAATTCCATGGCCCCTTCCGGTGGGATCAGCTTGGGGATAGGATTGCATCTTCCAAAAGCCTCCACCGGGGTCATTCCCTCCAGGCCCTTATGCTGGGCGTGGTGATAAACTTCCTCAATATATGATCCCAAAAGGTCGGAAAACTCTTTGATCGTGGGGCATTTTTCGGGGTGTTTTTTGGCCAGCTTGGCCGCGTGCTTGAACCGATCGGACTTGTTGTCCCCGCCGCAATAGGTATCAAATCCTACGCAGCACTGTTCATCCATGGTCCGAAACCAGCGTTCAATGGGCTTGCTTTGCGGCGTGTACGGCTCGGTGAATTTAACCTCTATTTTCAGCCCGCCGAAGACCGAACGCAGATAGTCCTGATCCTTCTCGTTGAAACGGTTGGTCCGCCGGCCGCCGGAAACGCCCCGGGCTCGGAACGGCTTGCCGTTGTCCAGGATAACGCCCCAAGGCGGGCCGTAAGCTTCCACCCCCCGCCGGAACGTGATCAGGACGGAATCGGAGCATTCCCGTAACGTCACGTAATAGCCCATGATCATGCGCGTACGCATATCCTGCCAAGCACACAACAGCGGTCGAACGGGCTTCGTATCGTGTTCGTCCCGTCTGCAAAATACGTCCAACGTCTTAAAGTCACTGACCCACTGTTGCCCCGCCCGTAACAGGCTGTAGTCCCGCCGCATCTTGGGTTCGTGGGCAGCCTTCCACTCCCGTTCCCCGCGTCGGCCTAAGTCCGCTATATGGGGTGGCAATTCCTTCTGTACCCGCAGTTGTATGGTTCGCAATGAAGGCCATGACCAGCCTTTTTTCCCGGCTTCTGCGGCCGTTAATTGGTAGCAGATGGTGACGCTCGGTCGCTGTATCCTCAGGTAATGTTGATTGAAGTATTCCCACGCTTCCGGGCTGCAATTGGAAGAGGTTTTTGTTTTCGGGCGGCCCCTGGTGTCGATCTTTTTGCCCGCCTTGAGTCGCTTTCGGTAGCGATCCAAGGCACGCTTATGCACCGACAAGCCCCGCTCTTCGGCCCATTTTCCCCACTTCAGCCGGAAAGTCTTTGTACACAAATGTAAACTTTTGTTGCTGTTGGCACTTAAATGTTCATCGAATCGGGCGACCAGTTCGGCCGCGTTGGCCTGCTTTGCCCGCTCGGCGTCGGTCCATTCAAAATAGTCCGCCGGCGTCTTGAAGGGTGGCGGATTGAATCCCTTGCGGAAAGCCCTCACGGTTCGCGGCGGACTTCCAGGAAGCAAGGCCGACTCGTGGGCCTCCCACCGGCCCGACCGCTTCCGAACATGGTGGCCCGGCAAACCCTCCGCCCATCGCCTGGCGGCCCGCTCCTGCGCATCCCGCGTACTGCCGGAAAAAGCCCCGGACTGCGCCAAATCAGAAACAGGTACAAAACCTTTAGGCACGCTTAGACTCACTAAAAGGCGACACCAATATGTCCATGGGTAGGTCCAACGCCTTGGCGATCCCCCTAGCCACCTTCTTGCCGCCTCGGCCGGTATGGACCGCTTTTCGGGCGGAGTCGTAGGAGATGCCCGCCTTTTCAGCCATGGCCTTAATGGTCAGGCTGTGCCGGCGTCGGGCACGTTCAATAACAAGTCGATCGAGAATCATAAGCGGTACCTCATATCAAGTTATACACCGGCAAGTCAGTGAATATACCTATAATCGGCAAATATTTGGTTTTGTCAAGAGAAAATTGGACTACCGGTAGGATATTTTTTGAGTTATTATCCTGATATGAAATTCGGCGAGAAGTTGACCAAGCTAATTCAAGAACAAAGACTCAGTATAAAGGAGGTCTCCCTCCATACTGATATCAATTATGAAACAATTCGCGGGTATATGAGGACTGATTTAGCATCAATCCCAAATGCTTATAATGGCGTAGCTTTAGCTAAGTTTTTTGGTGTGCAGACAGAATGGCTTTTTGATGACTCGCAAGGTTGGCCCCCACCTAAACGGATGGCGAAGCCTCCTTTTGAAATTTACCCATGGCCGCCAGGATTCATAAGTTGGGATAGGCTTGCTCTTATAATTACCGAATATGCCGATTCTTGCATCCTGAAATCAGTAGAAGGCATAGAATCAGACCTGGACCGGTGCATAAAAAATAAGGACAACAAAACCATACAAAGCTATCGACTTGGTGTAGAGTATTACTTAGATGAACTTCAAAGTTTCAAAGGCGTGCCACGCAATAACACCTTACATGACCGAGCGTTAGAACGAACGTTTAGATTGTACCGTAAGCTTGAGAAGCTAGAGAGGATTGAAATGAAGGATGATGACTAAATCCTTGTCCGTTTGTCCGGTTGGCGTGTCCGCCTGGTTTCGCTAGGAACCTACCCCTAAAATTAACGTAAGTCCTTTATCGAACCGGATTCGAACGTTTTTCGCCCCGCCGTCGATGCGCAAAAAAATATGTACAAATGTTAGGGTTTTGGTATAGTAAATCGGCTATCCAGTGCGCAAAAAAAGATGACGAATCCCGCCTTCTTTTCTTTCGTAAGTTTCCGCCCTTTCTGGACTTATGGCTTTCCTTACTTTTCATTGGGTTTCGTCACATTTCCTTGCGCTTTACACAAACGAAGGAGACGCGTTCAGCCAGTTAAAAGTTCATCTTCAACAATAGCTTGCATTGCTCGCGTTCACGGACCATCCACGTCGGTTCCTCATAATCCCGAGATGGCTGATCCCAATTCACCTTCATAACCAGCATGTGGTCATCCCCACAGATGATGTTATCTTTTAATACGATCCGTTCGACGGCATGAAAATGAGGATCGAGGATGAGATCCGGATGCCAGGTGGGGAACAAAAGGGCATAGCTCACCCTGCGTTGCCGAAGGTAATCCACCATCGCCTCGGTTGCCTGCGGGCTGCGTTTGCGCCGGACCACTTCCGGATCGATTAATCCAATGGTATCCACAATTTCCCGATCGCCGAAAAAGGTAATAGCCCCGATATCGTTTGTGGCGATCACAGCATTTGGTGGTGTATTTTCCTTAACCCATTTGCCCAAGGCGATCTGCATATTATTAATATTTTTTACACTGGTCACATAATAATCGACCTGTTCGGGATACCGCCAAGCCAATATTCCAATATCAATTACAATGAATAATAACACCGCCGTGGCGTATATTCCTCTTTTGAATCGAGGCCGAAGGTGACCAAGTGCTTGGGCGGAAACGTGAAGACCGATCACTCCGAAAATCAAAACCAGGGGGATCCATTGAATCAGGTAACGCTGCGATTGGCCGGGGAAAAACATACCCATTGTCACCAAACCCGTCGCCGCGGCTCCGCTTAAAAAAGTCAGTACAGGAAGCAGTGACCGAGGCTTTTCCTCGGACCGTCGCCATCGCGGCCGGAACGGAACCGCCAACCCCACAATAACGAAAACAAGCAACAAAGCATTGTCTTCGAAAACATACTGAACCGCGGAAATGGTTATTTCCCAGGCCTTGTCCAATCGTTGGCCTAAAGCTTGTACCCCATCATCCTCTACTGCCGCCCGCAAACCAAGCCTTCCAACCTTGGCCTCGTAGGTATTCGGTACCGGCCCACCGTGAATCGAATAGTTCAACACTAGGTAGGGAGCCAAGACCAGTACAAAGATACCCACCCGCAAGGCAAAGTACTTGACAGGCTTGGGTATATTCGGCCTCCGCCATCGCCACATCACCAGCCGATCAATCTCCGCCAGGGGAAACAATATCAGATTCTCCGGCCGGGCCATCGCCGCCAAGGCCATCAATACCGGGGCCGTCATTGGCCGCCAACCACGCCGCCAGCCCCAGACCACGTGAGCCCATACCGCCGCAACGGTCAAAAAAGATGCCAAAGCCGTCTCCATTCCACTCAGCATAGACCAGGGAAATGGATGACTGCTGACAATCAAAACCGCGCCGGCCCCTGCTACCAACGGAGGGACCTGATAGCGCAACAAGATATGCACCAGTAAAACCGCTAATCCAATCGTTAACAGAATGTTTAAAACATAAGCGGTATAGACATATTCCCCGCTTACCGCCGTCGCCGAAGCCCATAGCAGATCGTAAAGCACCGAAGTAGTGCCCATACTTTTTTCGCCGGGGACGTACTCGAAGGGGCGTCCGTCCACCAGGGTCCGGGCATACTGGGCGTGGATCCAACTGTCATCGAGAGGGAAACCCGCCTCAACACCCCCCGACCGGCCGGCCTGAAAATAAAGACCCGCCAACATCAGCGGCCCTGCAGCCGCTATGATGCAAGCCAACAGAATCGATCTTCGCCGCGCCCCACTTTTCATAATTTCTTCTTCTTACTTGTGTTCAAACATCGTCGCGTCAATCATTCTGATGGATAAAAACCTATCATCACGAATAACTACAAAGGCCAACAAAACCTTCGAACCACTGCCACATAATTCAAATCAAGAGCAGCGTTTTGCAAGCTAATCCGCTTTTGATGGTTTATCAAGTACAACCAATGAAAAAATATATTTTCACAAATAGACACTCAGAAGCGCAACAAGGAACTTTTTAATATTTGATGTGAAAATGGGGAAAAGGGAATGATAAATATTTTAATCCGTGATATGACCGAAACGCTTTGCCTGGAACTGCTTGATACTTTCTTCCTGGGCAAAGTAAGCCTTGCGAAATTCATCGGTGGGCATCCACTGGGCGTAGATGCGCGGACCCTCTTTTCGGTTTTCATACATGATGACCGCTCGTCCGTCCTGGCGAAGTTTACGATCGACCCGGGAGGTAAATGCGATGATCACCGATTGGTCCGTCTTAACCGCATAATGCCGGGTGGCGTTGTCTGCATAAACAAACTTGTCACCCATCCCGGGGACAATCACCGGTAGAAATTCCCACTTATCCACGCTCGCCTGTAATGTCTCGACCGACTGGGTAAGCTTAGCCAGGCGCGCTTTCACCACGTTCGTATCACGCTGCCAGATGACCAAAAGCCCGATTAAGATTGATACAAAAATCAACTGCAGCAATGTGTATAAAACCCATCGACGACGGCGACGCGTTTTTTCATGTTCAACACGCTCTTCGACCGCCAAAGAGGGTTCGGGAACAATCTGTGGTTCATTTACTTGTAACTCCTGAACCATGGGCATCCAAATACTCCACAAGTGAATTCAGCACGAATCACAACTTCACTCGTATAGCAAGACCAAACAATGAATCTAAAGTATTTTAGGATTTATCGACGCTTAATGCCAAGACTCTTTGGTTAAAACAGTTTGCTTTACTTTTAAACAGCAAGGCTTGAACATGCATTATCACGATTAATCTGCCCGCTGATACCGGGCTTAATCCCCTGCCCTCCGCTGCTCATACTGGTAACGAAGTTCCGGATGACGAATATCGACACTGGCGGCCTTGAAAAGTTCCACCTCCAACTTATTCATCCGCTGGCGGATCAACCGTTCTCGCAACCGATGGGTCAATTTGGCCTTGTCCACGTGTTCATACTTCACGTCACTGGCTGGAAACCGCCGCTCCAAGTGAAACAGATGGTAAACACCGCCTTCTGGAATCGTCATGGAGATTTGGCCAATCTTCAATTCAAAGGCCGCTTCGCGAATCAGCGGGGCCACCGATGGATCGTGCCGGGTAAAGGGAGGCAGCAATCCTCCTAACGTGGCGGTCAAGGGATTTTCACTCATTTGCTGGGCGACCATTTCAAAATCCTTGCCTGCTGCCAACATGGCCCGGGCTTGGCGGATCTTGGCCAGGCTGGAAACCTGAAGGTGGCGAACCTGGACCCGCTCACCATACGCCAAATCATATTCCTGGCGAAGCATTTCTTCAGTAATCTTCATTTTTCCCACTTCCACCCGGGCAATTTTTCGCAGGTATGCCAACCGCCTCATCCGGTTATCCCACTCCTGTCGAGAAATATTTTTGCTTTGCAGGAAATGTTGCAATTGCTGCTCGGCCGAGCGGCGATCCAGCTTGGCACTTTCCCTGACCAAGGGGGTAGCGATCCGCTCCAAGGCGTTTTCATGTTCCGCGGCAATGTCCGCTTCACCTACCAAAAGGTCCATTTCTTCGGCCCGCTGGCGGGCGGCGATTAGTAAAACCCGCTGCTCCAGAACCTGCCCCCCGTGCGTCTGGATCAATTGCTCTACCAGTTCGGCACGCGTCACAGGTTCACCGTTGACCATTGCGATCACTTCCTGGCCGTGACCAGACGCTCCCTTTTTCGCCGGCTGATCGGTAACTTCCGCTGTTTGTTTTTCAAGTTCGGCTTCCTGCTGTGAAGAAACACCCGGTTGGTCGCGCGGTTCCGTCGACGAAGACTCCCAAATCCGCGAAATCGGGGCCGCCTCTTTTCGATTATGGCCGGCACACCCAACCAACACAGGAACCGCCGCTAAAAACACCACCCCTATAATTTTCACTTTCATAAATACACCTTGTTGGATTTCTGAATGTTATCCGCGGCCTTCACGCTAGCTTTTGCGGTAACGTCGGTCAAGCCTCCCCTCGTTTTGACCCTTGTATGCCGACTTCTTACAATTCAAAGGGAGACCGAAACATGACTTTTTCCTCAAAACCAAATTGCTTGCCTCGCCACAACACGCGTCAAATTCATGTGGGCCCAGTTCCCATCGGTGGCGAAGCCCCCGTCTCCGTGCAATCCATGACCAATACGCACACCCGCGATATTGATGCTACCGTGAAACAGATCAACCGCCTGGCGGCGGCGGGCTGCGAGCTGGTGCGCGTGGCGGTACCCGAAAAGAAAGACACCGAAGCATTGCCGCCGATCCTTCACCAAAGCCCGGTGCCCATCATCGCCGACGTGCATTTTCATTACGCCAGGGCCTTGGAAGCGATCGCCGCCGGCGTGCAAAAAATCCGTTTGAACCCGGGAAATATCCAGGATCGAAGACAGGTGGATCGAGTTATCCACGCCTGCCGTGATGCCGGTATCCCTATTCGCATCGGAGTTAATGAAGGCAGCATAGTAGAACGCAAGGATCGACAACAGCGAGCCGCGGAAAAACAATCGCTGACCGAGAACCGCCATTACCTGGTGGACTTGATGGTTCGCAAGCTTGAGGAGTACCTGCGCATCTTCGAAGAGAACGATTTCCATGACGTGGTGTTAGCGGCCAAAAGTCACGACGCCCGGCTGGTAATCGACGCCTACAGGGCAATCAGTCAACGCTTCGATTATCCGTTGCATTTGGGCGTCACCCATGCCGGTCCAGCGGAAACAGGGCGCATTCGTTCCATCGCCGCGCTGGGCACGCTATTGGCGGAGGGAATTGGCGATACCATTCGCATATCGTATGCCGGCGATCCGTTACAGGAAGTGCTGGATGGAAAAGAACTGCTGGCTTCGCTGGGCCTGCGCGAGCGAAACGAACCTGAATTGATCGCCTGTCCCACCTGCGGCCGGGTTGAAGTTGATCTGGTCAAGCTTGTTCGTGACGTGCGCGAAAAACTCGCCGATATTAAACAACCAATCAAGGTGGCGGTCATGGGCTGCATCGTCAACGGCCCCGGCGAATGCGAAGGAGCGGACGTAGCCATCTTTGCCGGACGAGGCAAAGGCGTCATCTACGTCCAAGGCGAACAAAAACGCACTGTCTCCGAAAGCGAAATGCTGGATGCCTTACTCGAAGAATGCCGAGCATTTGCCCAACAATTCGAAAACAAAAAGATTGCGATGGGGTAAACTCATAACAATTGAGATATTCTCAAACGAACAAAGAATCTAAAAAAAAACTGCCGACCATGGCTTTTTGCCCATCGCCGACAGCTTTTTTTATTGAATTACAAATAGCAACTTAACTTGCACAAGCCGGGTCAGCCGGTATGTTTTCACCACTGTAACACCGCTGGAAAGCGGCGAAGTCCGACTGATCCACGTCGGAGTCTCCGTCCAGGTCTTTTTCCAGGCATTCACCCGTCACCTGAACGCCGGGAGCCGATCGACATCCCTCAAAAGCGGTAAAATCGGTTGCGCCGACATCACCGTCGTGATCAAAATCCGCCGGAATAAACGGGGGGCAGCCATTTTCATCAACCTCGGCTCCGGGTATGGTTCCCGGGCAAACGTCACAGGCATCGCCCACGCCATCGCCATCCCCATCTTCCTGGAAAGGATTTTCATCCCATACGCAGTTGTCGCATACATCGTTAACGCCATCGGAATCGCCGTCCGGCAAATCGGGGTCACAACAATCGCCCACCCCGTCTTCATCCTCATCCGCCTGCCCGGGATTGGCTATGTTCGGGCAATTGTCACAAACATCACCCAACCCGTCGCCGTCATTGTCCTCCTGCTCCGGGTTCGGAACTTCCGGACAATTATCCTGCTCATCAGGCGTACCGTCGCAATCGCTGTCCCCGGGAATGGGCATCTCCACACCGGGGCCGGTCACTCGGATTTCCTGCGCATTGGGATCTTCGTAAGCCACCGCCCAACGCCCCTGGCTGTCTATGTCCACCGCCGCCAATGACCGCTCATCATTGAAACCAGTCAAATCCGCCACGGGATAGGTGTTCCAACCCAGATCATTCATCGCCAAATGTAAAAACTCATCATCCCGGTCGAAATAAACCAGGCGTATCCGGTCGGCGTCGTCGATAGCCATGGCCTGCGGATTAAACACCGGGGTACCACCCATAACTGCCACTTGCTCCGTAACAGACAAAATCCCAAATCGCAGCAAGCGGATTTCATCAGTAGTGGCAAACGCCACCCAGGCCGCCCCGGTCGAATCCAAAACCATGGCCACTCCCCCGTAAGGTGGAAGTGCGGGAATTGGATGGGAACGGAACACCCAGCCGCTATCGGTGGATTCGCCAAGAACAATGTTGTTATCCGCATCGTAATAAGCGATCACCGGCCGATTGTCGCTGTTGACTTGCATTGTGATCCAGCGGACATCACCACCGGAAGGAGGCGCAAACAACTTGGGACCGGGTGGCGTATCCACAAGCCACTGCCCTGAAGGAATATCATAACGGGCTAGTCCCGGAGAGTCGTCGCCTTGCCGAAAAGCGATATACGGCCGATCTGATCTATCTATAGCTGCTACTGGAATACTTGCTTCCTCAGTCTGGGGGATCAATACCGAGCTAAGCCCGTACAACTCCCCACCTTGCAAGGTCCATCGCAACTGCTGAGGACCAGCCGCAATGTCCAAATGTCCTACCGAAGGAAATCCCAAACTGTCCACTACCAGCGAAGGCCAACCCTGGTGGGAACCGAGCGGAGCTACGTACAAATCTTCAAGCTCGATCCCTTGGCAGGCAACCTGGGCCAACCGTATCGCCTGTCTGCCGATGTGCTTGTAGGTCACGAACAATTCGTCGGAGGGTCCGAAAGCAATATCCGGATCAGCACGTTCCGTTATGCCGGGCTCCACCGTCCGCATATCCAACTCGGCCCGTAACGTCGAAGTTGCTAACAACGGTATCGCCAAAACAAGCAAACAGGCGGCGGTCCAACAAGTGGTTCCGCTTTTATGAACTGCTATTCGCCGACACATGTCACACCCGCCAGCTTCTGCGACGACTGAGAAACAGTGCCGCTCCTCCCAGAAGCATCAAGCTCATGGTCGGCTCAGGAGTCAACACGGGGTCATAAGCAAGCAGAAGACCACTATTGTTGGAATAATAGGCGACGACCGGGTTGTCGTCTCCGTCAAATGCTAAGGCGGTCTGAGTATTCCCATTCGGAGTAACATCCAAACCACTACCGCTCGGATCGAAATTCGGAAGGATAATATCCGACCAACCCGAACCGGCATTGACTCGGTAATGAATGTAGGGATCTCCTCCCGCCCCGGTGACGTAAGCCAAAGCCGGATGGCCTTCGCTGTTAAAAGTTAAATTAACTCGGTCGCTATCAATATGTTCGTCCAGTAAGCTTGTCTGCCATTCCCCAGACATGATGTCACGCCAGGCATAATGAAGATACTTGGTACCGCCGGTATCCTGATGAAGCATGGCAATCCCGACCCTACCATCGGGACTAGTCGCTGTGGATACATCTAAGAAAATGTTACCTGTGGTGAATACAGGCGCATCCTCCGACCAGGCGGCCCACGGGTACTCCTTATGCTTGAAATATAAGGTTGAATTTGAGGTATAAGCCAGGTTCATTGAATCCTGGTGCCCAAC
>CAZMVS010000362.1:0-13792 GCA_964569525.1 uncultured Planctomycetales bacterium | reverse complement strand
TCGTTGGTGATAACCACGCTGTCGTCAACAGCCTTGAAGGAGCACTGCGTCTTCGGCAGGTTGAAGAGGCTGTCCTTCACCGCTTCGAATTTGGTCCAGTAGAACGTGCGGTGCGCCTGCCCACCATCACGCAGGACCTCCACCACAAAAAGCAGAGGGTTGGAAGACAGCGCTTCCCGGTCGGGCGTGAACTCACCCAGGTTCTTTACACGATCAATCGCGCCCTGTCCTTCAAAAGTCTGGCTCTGAACCATCTTCAGACTCGAATCAAATGCCCGGACGCGCACCTCCCACGACGCATCCTTCAACTCATCAACATCGTCGAGCAGATAGACGGGAAGTTTTGGAGCTGGATTGGACTCCTCGTCGTCAAAGGACAATGCAACCAGGGTGTCCTCATCACGTTCGACAGGTCCGGCGGGAACAAACCCCTCAAGATCATGCGAACCCTTGCTTACAACAACATCATCCACTGCTCCGTTCCATCTGAGAGGACTATCCTCAATACCTCCCAGCACTAGCGGCCGGTTATCAAAAACCAGCGGTTTGTCACTCTGCGCTTCTAAAATCCTGCGGCCATCCAGATAGAGTTCAAAACCGTTTTCCATGAGTCGGAATGCGACATAATGCCACTTATCATCCTCGAGCTTTGCCTCTGAAATGAAACTCCCGAATTCGGGCATATGGACGGCAAGAAACCCTGTATCACTCCGGGTATAAACTTCCCAGTGCTTGGCATTTTTGGGCGCCACCGCCATGAGAATGTTGAACGCATCATTGTTTTTGAGTTTCGCCCACAGCGAAAATGTCAATGGACGGCCGCTCATTCCACCGGGAACCTCCACTTCTTTTTTGCCTTTGGTCAAGTCCAGTCCATTGCCGAACCGGCCCTCACTCATTCCCATATCAAACGAGGAAAACAGCAGGCACGCATGCAGCGGGGCAAACGCCTGTTGAAAAAAGTAATGCTCCATTTTCGGCGCGCCGTACCAGTCCACACACGCCCACGAAGCCGCCGGATAGTTGTCGTTCATCTTGTAATACAAGGCTCCGGTACATTCCGGCCATCTTGTACGCGCCAGCTCCAGCGTATGGCGCACTCCGGTGGCCGCCGCCACCTGTGAAGCGCGGATGAAATCCTCCATAGTCCGGCACTCGGAAAGATAACCTGCCAGCCTTTTATGCCGGGCCATGCAGTCTTTCTTGTTGAATACCGGCGTATGATAAAACAGACTTCCCTCTTCGGGTGCCGGCCAGAGATCCTTCTCATCATCGGGCAGATAGCGCTGCACCGATTCATAAACCGGCATACTGCTCACTCCAAATTCACCAAAAAACGGTGAAGTCAGCCCCAGACCTACATCCAGCGGCCTGTTGCCCCAATACAAAAAATAATTATGCGTACTGCCCCCGCGCGCTTCACTGCGATGGAACGGTCGTGTCCCGTCCAACTCAATGGAGTACCGTCCCATCATATCAATCGCCGGCCCGTAAGGTTTCCACGATTCGTTACCGCCGCCCCACATGACCAGTGAGGGATGATTCCTCAGACGCAGGGTATTTCGACGGACCGTATCCTCCAGGATGTGGTAGGGCTGCCAGTTATGGCTGTTCCATGCAGTCGGCCATTCCTGCATCACCATAATTCCGTATCTGTTGCAAAAATCATAAAAATCATCCGTCTCCGGCATGCCAGCACCCCAGGCGCGGAACATCTGGATATGCTGGTCACGCGCCAGCACCATCAAACGTTTGTAGCGCTCCCGTGAAAAATCCATCGATGAATCCATCGTGCACCAACCAGTTCCCTTGACGAACATCGGCCGCCCGTTCACAACAAAGGTCCAGTTGTACAAATCTGGCTGTGGCCCCTGTGGAAAAGGATCCATTCTGATAGTCCGCAATCCGAACGTGCTCTGCCACAAATCGGGTATTCCGCCGCAATTGGGTTGAAATGACAGCTTCATCTTGTAAAGGTTGGGATCCCCAACCCCGTTTGGCCACCACAGCTTGGGATCAGGGATTTTCATCCTCAGCTTCGAAGTTGCAGTGTTTCCTGTAAAACTTACCTTGTGCTCAAATCTGTAGGTCTCACCTTCGAAGTTATCAGGTTCCAAAACTCCTGTAAGCTTGCCTTCGATGGGCTTACCGCCGCCATCAAGCGCGACCACAAGGTCAATGATTCCCTCGTGTGCGTCGCGGGTGGCAATGAAAGGATCTTGCAAACTTACCGCCGGTGCCCCCTCAAGGATCACAGACCGCCAGATGCCCAACGCCGGTATGTCGGAGTAATGCCAGCCGTAAACATTATTGAACACTACCGTGTAGATCCAGCCGACATTCATACCCTCGAAAAATTTGCCTGGTTGTCCAGTGCTGATAACGAGGGGTGCAGGCTCAATCTTTACGATCAGAGTGTTCTGTTCTTTTAGCAGCCCGGCCACGTTGAAATCCGGGCCTCCAAACATGCCTTCATGTTCGCCCAGCTTACTGTTGTTAAGCCATACCGTACACCGGATCGCCACACCACCAAATCTTAAAACCGGATTCTTTAAGTCCTCCGGTGCTTTAAACGTGCGCTTGAACCACCAGGTCTTGAAACTCTTCTCCCGCGCAAACGCGTCGTTCTTGCCAACTTTCGGATCTGGGATAACACCCGCTTTTTCAAGTGCTGTATGGACACTGCCAGGCACAACAGCCGGCATAGCGTCATTCCAATCGCCCTTTAGCCTCTGTTCCTCATCGCCTTCTTCCGCCATCTGCCACTCACCATCGAGCACTATCACCGGGGCGCCGTCCGGCATGGTCACCGTACCCTTCTTTAACCTGACGGTCTCAAACGTTCCATCGAGCGGCGAAGGACCCGCATTGAACTCGTCTCGTTCGATCTCATCCAGGGACTTCATTGGCTCCGCTGCTACCATCTGCACCGGCAAGAATCCTGCCAGCAGCAAAACCGCCAACGAACTCCAAGCCGTTAACAACCATCGTTTCAATAATCTATTAGCCATTTTCATTTCTTTCCTCCTGTCATATTATCTGACGTGCAGCCGTGTAAGGGCGAAAACTTCACAATTAATCGTTAATCCAATTCTTTTCGGGGAGTGCCACCTGAATTTTAACCGGAGCCAGTGTCTTTTGAATTTGTTCCTCGGTTCGCAGATACATGTCTCTAAAATTCGGATAAGCATTTGAGCCCGGTCTGGGTGTCATTTTCCCGGCAGGCAGTGTCTTTTGCCAGGCCAATGCGAGGGTCCGGAGCCGCTCCACTACCTCCGGGAACCTGTCGGCCACACTGTTCACCTCCATGGGCTGTTCGGGTATATTATAGAGTTCGGTGCGTGAGCCATCCGGATTGAAGAGCAGCTTCCAGTCTCCATCGCGAATGGCCAGCATCGGGCTGTGGTTGATGCAGGGACCAACGCCATCAAAACGCCACTCCCACACAAGGGGCTTGTGCCGCACATGCGTGTTCCGATGCAGAAGGGTGCCGGTGATATCCTCGCCGTCACACTCCACCGGTGCGGCTCCGGCAAGCTTCAAGAATGTGGGCATCAGATCCACCGCGCTGATGACCGAGGTGCGATCCACCACTCCTGCCGGAATTTCTCCTTTCCACCTTGCGATGAACGGTACCCGGACCCCTCCTTCGTAAAGGCTGCGCTTACGGCCCCGGAAGGGGCCGGGAAGACCCACCCCCGCAAAACCCGCGTGCTTTATATAGATATCCTCCGGACCGTTGTCGCTGGAAAAAACAATCAATGTGTTTTCCGCAAGCCCGGGCACCGAATCAATATAATCCAGAAGACGCCCGATCTGCATGTCCATTTCGGTGACGGAGGCATAATAATGCTGCATGGCGGTATTGCGACCAAGAACCATGAGCCCTTTGTATTTCTCCATCATTTGCGGCGTACCCAGCAAAGGGGCATGAACATCACGCGGCCACAGGTTTATGAAAAACGGCTTCCCGTCCGTGCGACCCGCTTTTATAAACGAAATCGTTCTGCCCAAAAGCCGCTCTGTGCCATGGGGGGAATTATACTCCCCGTTTGTCGCGGAAGGCTCGAACCCCTGCAAAATAAGATCCACTTCGTCGTAGCCATAAGCAGATATGGGGGCCTCTCTACTCTCTCCAAGATGCCACTTGCCAAAGTGGGCGGTGCGGTAGCCGGCTTTTTGCAATTCACGCGGAATGGTGGGGAGCTCGAGACTCAGATAATCCGGCATCCCAAACCGCTCGTTATGCTCCGGCCTCATCCAATAATGAATCCCCAGACTGGCAGGGAAACGCCCTGTAATTACACTCGCGCGCGATGGGCTGCAAAGCGAGGCATTGACGTAAAACTGCTCAAAGAGCATCCCTTCGCTTGCCATGCGGTCCAAGCGTGGCGTTTGAACGTCCATGTTTCCGTAACACCGGAGGTCGCCCCAGCCCAGATCATCAACAAAGATCAAGATGATGTTTGGCTTCATTGGCTCGATTGAAGCCTGCTCAACCGCGTGCATCGACTCCGTAAATACGCAAGTGAACTGAACTGCACCGCAGAGCAACATGATCGTATGTTTCGTTGTCATGAGTTTCCTACTCTATCAATATTTTCGCAATTAACACCGCCCGCGCCTGTCACAGATTCCACCCTTCCAGCTTCAACCCTTCCGTCGAGTTCACTTGGATCGCTTTCGACTCGCCCGGCTCCAGCCACACAAAATTCTCACTCGCATGGAAGGTGTCGGCGTGGCCCGGACGCTCGATGCTCACGCCCACCGCCGGCAGTTTTCCATCGTTGGTGATAACCACGCTGTCGCCAACCGCTTTGAACGAGCATGTTGTTTTCGGCAGGTTGAACAGGCTGTCCTTGACCGCCTCGAAGTTAGTCCAGTAGAAGGTCCGGTTCGCCTGTTCACCCTCCCGCAGGACCTCCACAACAAAAAGCAGAGGGTTGGATGTCAGCATTTCCACGTCAGGCTTGACCACGCCCAGCTTCTTTACGCGATCAATGGCACCGCGCCCCTCAAAGGTCTGGCTCTGAACCATCTTGAGACTCGAATCAAATGCCTGAACGCGCACCTCCCACGAAGCGTTCTCCAACGCATCGGCATCATCGAGCAGATACACAGGAAGTTCGAAAGATGATCCGGGCTGATCGTCGTCGAAATTGATAAGCAGAACCGTATTCTCTGTCCTTTGTGCCGGACCTGACGGAACATAGCCCTCAAGATTGCGCCACCCTCGCTCGACCAGGATATCATCGACCGTCCCGTCACACATCTCCCTGAACCAGATGGCATCACCGCCTATGACAAAAGGCCGGTCGTGAAGAAGTAGTTTGTGCGGCAGATCCTGAACTTTCTTGCCGTTTGCGTAAAGCTCTACCCCGTCGTCCTTGAGCCGTAATGCGATATAGTGCCATTTGTCTTTTTCAAGAACCGTATCGGAGGAGATAAGCCCGACCCCTGGTATTGTCATCGTGAGTGCCCCGGTCTCCGGCAGTGTGAAAACTTCCCAGTATCTTGTGCCGGTGGGTCCCGGAGCTACCAGAATTTTATTATCACCGTAGCGGTTCAGCCTGACCCACAACGAGATGGTCAAGGGTCTCTCCTTTACATCCCAAGGTATATCAATCAATTTCTTGCCGGGTTTCAGATTGAATCCATGCCCGAACTTTCCCTCGAACGGGGCCATGTCAAATCGTGTGAACAACAAGCAGGCGTGCAGAGGGGCAAAAGCCTGCTGGAAAAAGAAATGTTTCATCTTCGGCGCGCCATACCAATCAACACACGCCCATGAGGCTGCGGGATAGTTGTCGTTCATCTTGTAATAGAGCGCGCCAGTGGCCGCAGGCCATCTGGTCCTTGATCGCTCAAGCGTGTGGCGCACTGCGGTGACCGAAGCCACCTGGCTTCCGCGAATGAAATCCTGCATGGTTTTGCCCGCCGAGAAGTATCCAGAAAACTGCCAGAACCTCACCATATCTCCCCCACCAGCGTTAAAACAAGGCGTGTGAAGCTCAAAACTGCCGTCCTTGACGGGTGGCCAGGCATTCTTTTCGTCATCCGGCAAATAACGCTGAACCGATTCATATACCGGCATACTGCGCATGCCGAACTCGCCCCAGAACGCGTTGGTCATTTCAAGCGCCTTGTCCAACACGTTTCTTGCATGATCGGTTTCGTAGTCATGAGCGCTTCCGCCCCATGGTTCAGCCCGATGAAACGGCCTAGTGCCATCCAGCTCCGTGGCATATCGTCCCATCATATCGATCGCCGGACCGAATGGTTGTTTGGATTCGTTACCACCACCCCACATCACCAGAGACGGGTGATTTCGCAGGCGCAGAGTGTTGCGCTTCACCGTATCCTCAAGTATGTGGTAAGGCTGCCAGTTGTGGCTGTTCCATGCAGTCGGCCATTCCTGCATCACCATAATTCCGTAACGGTTGCAGAGGTCATAAAATTCATCCGTCTCCGGCATACCCCCACCCCACGCACGGAACATCTGGATATGCTGATCCCTCGCCAGCACCATGAGGCGTTCGTAGCGTTCACGGGAAAAATCCATCAGCGGGTCCATAGTGCACCATCCTGTGCCCTTAACGAACATTGGTCTCCCATTAACCACAAACGTCCAGTCATAAAACCCTTCGAACTCCCGTCTGGCAAAATATTCCGGCTCCATCCCTTCCGGAAACGGCTCCATCTCAATCGTGCGGATTCCGAAACTGATGTTCTCGGTATCAGGTGCCCCCTCGCCATCCGGTATAAACGAGAGACTGAGTTTGTAGAGATTCGGGTCTCCCATGTTGGTGGGCCACCAGAGGCGCGGCTCCGGCACCTGCATGCGCAGCCTGGCCGTCGTGCGACTGCCGGAGGATTCAATCTTGTGCTCAAAGGTAAACGACGGTCCCTCAAAATTGTCCGGGGCGATCAACCCGACCAGCCGGCCCGAGACTGGGTTCTGTCCGCCGTCCAGTTCCACCACCAGATCAATCTCCCCCTGATGCGCGTCCCTCGTGGCAACAAACGGATGGACCATGCGCACCGTGGGCGAGCCCTCCACCTTTACCGAGCGCCAGATGCCCAGCGAGGGTAGATTCACATAGTGCCAGCCATAGGCATTGTTAAAGGTCACCGTATTCACCCATGAATCGTTCACTCCTCCGAAATGGGCATCAGGCGGATGTCCACCGCGCGCCTGAAACTCTATCGGATCAATTCTCACAATCAGTGTATTCTCATCCTTTAGAATTCCTCGAACATCGAAGTCAGGGCCTCCAAACATTCCCTCGTGCTCACCCAACTTGTGCCCGTTGAGCCAGACCGTGCACCGGTTGGCCACGCCGCCGAACTTCAGCGTGGGGTTGGCCATGACTTCGGAGGTGGAAAAAGTCCGCTTGAACCACCAAGGCTTGTAGCTGTAGACACGGGCTATTTCCGCGTTTTTACCGAATGTTGGATCAGGAATTCTACCGGCTTTCACCAGCGCAGAATGCACACTGCCGGGCACTACCGCTGGAATCGCCTGGCTCCATGCGTCTTCCAATGGCTGGTCCCAATTCTCCGTTGTCTTATTCGTTTGAAACACCCCAAGGTTATTTACCAAGCCTTCCAGAGGCTTATCGTCATCACTCCCCTCAAGCATCTGCCACTCGCCGTCCAGGGAAAGAACCGGCGCTCCCTCAGGCAGCGTTACCGACCCGGGCTTGAGTTGAATCCTCTCAAACGCCCCTTCCAGAGGGGACGGACCAGGATTGAATAATTCACGGTCAATTTCATTCAGTGATTTTCGCTGCGCCTGGCTTGCGCCTGGCGCCAGCAAGACAGCACACATAGCCAGAATCCATTTTTGTGTGTTTATCGATCTCATTTGTTTTCCATTGATAGATTGTCATATGTTGGATTTGCGTTTGCGCACGAAAGATAGAAACCCGCGCAACCGCTTGTGAACTTCGGAGTTCCGGTTGAATCCGTCCGGTTGAAGTTTTCACCGCGAGGAGCCGACGCCTCTTTTTCCGTCAGCAATGTCAGTCTGTCAAACATCAATGTAACACCCGGTGTACTGACAAAACATCCGACAGCCCCGCCAGGCATGCTGTTGCTGAAATCAATCTGCATTCCCTCGAGAAATGATTCCCGGGTCTCGATGTCTGTAATCTTGAGCGAATAGATGCCATCGCCCAAAGGCGGATTCGGAAGGACAGAGACTTCCAAACGATACCTTGCGCCAACAGCAAAGGGTTTGGAGGATTGGAGCCCAAGTAGAACTCTGGGAGATCGATTTATATAGCGAATAAACTGGGCGTGAACTGTTCCAGTGCGAAACCGGAATACATAAAAATCATTTGTTGATTTATAGTTAAACACCACGCCGCCCCAGCCCCCCGGCGGGAGAACCTTCAAATCCGCCTGCATTTGGAAGCGATTCCCGGGTTCCACCAAGTGTTTTGTCAGGAACGATTCATTGCTGCCGGATTGCAGGTTGGTCCTAAGCCAGCCATTGGATTGCTCGGCCACAAGTTGAGGAGAACTTTCAACCCAGTCAGACAATGCCCCGTCAAAGGTGCAGTCCATAAGAATTTCAGGGTTCTTGATTTCAAAATTGGATTGCGAAAAAGAAGGCCTTTGATCAAAATCAGGTATTTCAAAAGAATCAGTCCGAAACGGAAACGCGGGGAGTCCTTCGCTATTGTACAGGTTTCCCAAGGGGAAATTACCCCAAGCATAACGGACTGCCACAGGTGAGGGCACCTCTTCCGACCAGACACATACTGTGTCGTTTTTCACCAAAGCCGCATGAGCTGTTTTGAAGTATTGATCCTGCCCGCAAATTATGAATCCGCTCAGCGTATCGGCAGAAACAATAAATGCTTCTGTGTCTTCGCCAGGTTGACGCGACCCATTTCTATTCATTGCAACCCGTCTGCTTTCCAGTCCTTCGCCTGTATTTACAAACCTGATATAGGCCCTGCCGTTTTCAAATCGAACCGAGTTTATCATCGGACTACGGGCTTTAATGGATCCGTCATCGAGAGAGGAAGCCAAACGGGCAAGACGTTCCCCGATCGGCTGCTTGTTCTGAGGATGAATATCTTTATATTCCCCGGCATCTACAGCTACGGCTACTTCAGTTCCGGGCAAATTCAGCACCGCAAGTTGGGCTTCCCGCAGCCAGGCCCAGGATTCACCCGAGTTGTCTCTTGCACCGCCATACGCAGGCAGCTGCACGCTAAGGAAAGGAAATTCATAACCCCACGCGGAACGCCAGCTTTCAACCAAATCCTTGATCATTTCAGAATATAGCGGGACAAATCCCAAGACTACGTCCGACTCTCCCTGATACCAGATCACCCCGCGTATGGAATAGCGAATCAGCGGATGAATGGTTCCGTTGTATAGATAGCTTGGCGCATGGATTGCATCGGGATTTTTCATCGGATCAGGTGTCCATGCTCTCCAGCTTTTATCCAGAAAAGGACTGTACACGTTCGGCTTATTCTCCATCACGTCCATCGGAAGCCATTGATTCACCATTGTCCCGCCTCTGTTCGCAGAAAGAAGGCCTATTGGCACCCCTGCCTGAGATTGCAAAGCACGACCGAAAAAGCAGGCCACAGCAGAAAAATCGGCTGCAAATTCAGGTGACAATGCCTGCCAGGATCCTTCAAAGGCTGAATCAGGTACCACCACATCCGAGGGGACGGCACAACCCACCCCCCCATGCTTGGTTTTAAACAAACGCACCAGGTGATTCTGCATTGTTGGAATCTCATCTTTAAGCGTCGGGTAGGCTTTCATGGGCGTTGCCATATTTGACTGACCTGCACACAACCAGACATCACCCACCAGAACATCGGAAAACTGCTGGCTGGAATTTGAATTGCGAGAGGAGACAATCAATACCTGTCCCGTGGAATTTGCTGGCATCGGATCGAGAACGGCCTTCCAGTTCCCTTCCGAGTCAACAACAGCGGTCTGCACCCGGCCGGAAAACTCCACTGTAATTGAATCCCCCGCATTCGCGGTGCCATAGACAGCCACAGGCTGGTTTCTCTGAACGACCATATGGTCTGTGAACAGGGGATTCACCTTGAGCTCCGCTTGAGCTGGAAAGGTAAAAAACAGGAGCGCAAGTGAAATTGACATCAAAGCGCCAAATCCCACTGTTCGATTATCTCTTGATTTTTCACTCATGCCAAATATCTCCAGTCAGATGTCCTCATGGTGTGTAATAAAGTTACGGCTGCGCCGCTTTCCACCCTCCGGCAAGCAGCTCTTTCATTTCCTGAAGCACCTCTTTGATTTCCGGGTGACCCGCCACATTCACATTTTCCGCCGGATCATTCTTTAGTTCAAACAGCGTTTCGCCCTTCATTTTTCCGGCGGCATCACGCCACTCCGTATAACGCCAGCGGTCGGTGCGAACACTCATGCCCACCTTGTCCCGGTCGGGTCGTACAAAACAACTGAAAACGGCTTTTTTCCACGGGATTGAAGAATCACGTAAAACCGGGGCAAAACTCGTTCCTTCAACATGTGCCGGAACCGGCAGGCCGGCCAGCTCACAGATCGTCGGATACACATCAATCAATTCCACCAGAGCATCCGTCTGTTCGCCGCCTTTGGAAACGCGCGGATCAACCGCCATCAGGACGGCGCGCAGCGACCGTTCAAAATTCGACTCCTTGCCCCACTGGGCATTTTCGCCGAGATGAAAACCGTGATCGCTCCACAATAAAATAATGGTATTGTGCATCTGGCCGGTGCGCTCCAGCGCGTCGAGCAGCTTGCCGATATTGGCATCATTAAAGCTGACGCAGGCGCGATAACCGCGGATCAGGGTGCGTGCAAATTCGTCATCCATCGTATCGATCGGTCTGGGAACACCATGATAACTAATCAACTCGGGTGAGTTGTGCATGGCAATTGCTGGCGCATCTTTCGGAATAAACGGGTTGTCTGCCAGCACGATTTTTTCCGGCGGATAAAGATCCCAATATTTTTTCGGTGCGTTGAAAGGCAGGTGTGGACGCCAGAAGCCGACCGCCAAAAAGAACGGTTGGTCATCTTCTTTTGCGAGCTCAATGCGCCGCACCGCCTCATTGGCAATCCGTCCGTCTGGATACGCATCATCCGGCACATCGGCACATTCAAACGCCGGACCGTACTGACGGTTCTTCATCTGAATGTCCCGGTTTTCCGGAAGGTTGTAATGATGGTGCGGCAAGCCGCCGAACCACGGCATCAGACTCCAGCCATCGATGTCATCTTTTGGATAATGGTGAATTTTCCCGAGCGACTGCGTTTTGTAACCGTTCTGCTTTAAATACTTCGAGAGTGTCAGCGTTCCTGGGGCATCTTCATCTATACTCGGTTGACGATTGTCGATGATAAAGCGTTCCCGTGTCGGTCGAAGCCCGCTCATCAGACTTGCGCGTGACGGACCGCAGACTGCAAACTGGCAATAGGCACGCTGAAAAATGGTTCCCCTTTTTGCAAGCCGATCCAAATTGGGAGTCACCATTCCTTTCTCTCCGAACAAGTTGAGTTCAGGCCGCAAATCATCCACCGCAATCATCAGAATATTCGGCTTCTCCGTAGTCGCTGAATCCCCGCCAGTTGCTCCGACTGTTATCGGAACAAATGACGCCAGCGAACAAATGTTTACAATCGTTTTTTTATTCAGATAGATTTTTATCTTCATAGGACCGTCCTTGCTGCTTGCTGATTTATTTCCACAACAACCCGGCATAGTGTAAGCCGATTTCTTCGGGTAAACTATTATCCCCTTGAAGCGGCCCGTTTGTGAAACCAAATTGGTTGTCATTCATTCCGCCGGTCGTGTCCATCTCCCCGGCCCCTTTCGTCAGGACATAGCCCGCGCCGACCGACACGCACGCATCGGTGTCGCGATCAGTGTCAGCCCGGTTGAAATCGTCGGTGAAGACGATTTGGGCACTGGCGAAACCGGTGGCAAGCAGGAGCGAGGCGACTGTCATGAACGGTGTTTTCATGGGGTGGATTTTCCGGGTTTGTGGTTGGAGAAACGGAGGTTTGATTGATCTGTGGATAATAAAATACTCTATTTGGCATTCCGTCAACAAGGTTTTTCAATTTTTTTGGGGCGGGCTGAGAACCCGTGAAACGCTCCTGCCGTCGCCAGAGCTTCCTCCTGCGCTCTCCGAGCTGGGTGTGATTGCAGTTCCGCCTTCAGGCGATCTCGGGGTGCTCCAGACGCGCGGGGGACCGGCTGAAGCCGGGACTCCAACACTTTGCGGTGACGCGAGGCGCTCTGGCGACAGCCTCCCGCACAGGCTTTTCCCGCACTTTTGATTTCTCAACCAGCACTTGCCATGCACCTCCCTCTGAAATAGTCCTATCGCCTTCAGGCTGGTAGCATTCCTGGCAATCCCGCCCTATCGAACGGGACTTGAGCTCCCAAAAAGCGGACGACTCCTGCATCTACGGTTTGGTGCTTTCGCCGGTGCGGATCACAAGATCATCGAAGGCGACGTTTGATCGGGCTGCGCTGATATAGAAGCCGGCATTGCCGCCGGAATAGACGGGTAGCTGGAGATGCAGATCGAATTCCTCTTCGAGGGCACCATCGATGCCGGGTCCGGTGAGGGAAACCTTGATGTAGCCGGGAATGTCGCAGGCCACACGAAGACGGTAGTCGGCGTAGGCAGACTGAAGCGGCGTTGTGCACAGAAATCCGATGGCTGCGAGAGTTAGGATTCCGGTGTGTTGACTTGTGGTGTGTGGGTGGTTCATGGCTTTTTTCCTTGTTCGGGGTTTCAGTTTGAGGCTGGTGTATTGAGGAGTGCGGAAGAAGCACGACATGAGTTCCACTACGCAGTCCCGATGTGTGCTACAAAAAATGGATCGAATGTTGGCATACTTCTGCACTCCTCAATATGTGACTTTTTCAAAAGCTTAATGGATTTACCTCGATACAATCCGGTTGTGTGGCTGGGTCGAAGTGTACGGT
Source organism: uncultured Planctomycetales bacterium (assembly GCA_964569525.1). Lineage (GTDB taxonomy): Bacteria > Planctomycetota > Phycisphaerae > UBA1845 > PWPN01 > JAAYCU01. The sequence continues at coordinate 804 of CAZMVS010000362.1, read as the reverse complement.
GGCGTGGAGGTGGGTGGGTGCGGCGAAATGGAGATGGTCGAGCGGGGCCTGCGCTTCAAAAATTCCAGAGCGACCCGTGCCTGCTGGTTGGCAGAGAGCCGGCCGTCGGCGCGGGGTGTTCGACCGATATCTCTCAATGGGCCGAATGGATGATTTTCAGGGCATTGACAGACGTTTTTCGGTATTGACTATTTTGAACAACGTTGTATTGTAACAACAATGTATTCCCTCCGCAATCCAACCCCCGGCGTTCCGCGCCCTGTTTATGGTGATCGGCCGGTGCTGACATGTTTGGACTGCGGAGGCAGCCGCCGGAAGGGTTTTTCGCTTGTCGAGATGCTGGTTGTCTTTGGAATCATTTCGCTTCTTGCCGTTTTCGGAATGGTCGCCTTCCAGTCAATCGGGTCTGCTCAAAACTTCGGCAGGCATGTCGCAGAATTGTCGGGGTCCATCGAGTTGGCCCATGCCACGGCGCGCACCCAGGGGGCCACCGTATGGCTCGGGATCGCTCCACAAGCGGAGTTCCCGGAGCATCTTCGTGTTCGGGCTTACATGGTGATGGACGGCGGGACCACGCCGGTGCAGGAGGCGGATTTTGTCCGTGTTGGCAAAGACAAGGTGCTGAAAATGACCGCTCTCCAAGCGGCAATGGAGGCGGACAAAACCGGGCCCCGTCCCGCGGCCGACGTGAGCATCCCGGTCGGTGGCGCATGGATTGTCATCCGTCCTTGCGGCGATGTTCGCACTGCAATACCCGCGGCTGCGATGACCTTGGAACCGGGTGACAACATGCAAAATCTTCCC
>CAZMVS010000361.1:0-2949 GCA_964569525.1 uncultured Planctomycetales bacterium | reverse complement strand
GAGCCTTACCGATCATTCCAAAAATGAAAAAAGTCCGCGTATCCAAACAGCAGGCATACAGGCGGAGGTAAAAGATATTTCCGATTGGACACAACTAAGCCCCGCTCTGCACAACAAAATCGAACCTTATCATGCCAGGGGCCCGCTCTCCTTCCAACTCACCGGTCGGCAACTCGGCAACAAGCAAAGCTTCTTCATTAACGCCGACCCCCGGGGAGGACAATGCAATCTGCCCAATCAAATCACCAAATCCGCCGACGTACCTGCCACGTTCTCCCTCCGTTTTGAAAGCACCGCCAAAAAAGACGTGTCTGAACAACAATGGCGAATAACCGAAGGCCGCGCCCGCCTGGCCGGCCTGCACCTCGACAACATCAAAGGACAACTGCAAGTTAAATCCAACACGTCGCCAATTAACACAAATAACTTGACCGATTCACTACAAACACCCATTATCAAAACCATCCACTTGCGGTCCGCAGGAACCCTCGACTGGGATGCCGTGCCCCCCGAACTGCATCCGTTATGTAAACGTTATTGCCACGAGTTCGACCTCGGCGGCGAGCTTGATTGGCAGGCCTACTTCAACGCCGACCAGACACTTGCTACTTTATCCGGCTCGGTAAACGCCGACGATATGACCTTTCGCATCCCCACCAATAATGAAACATTCACAAACCTGCAAAAAACAAAAGACGTCCCCGCTACGCTGGCTTTCAATATCGCCCGCCCGTTATCTTCTGACACACGAACTGATGAGCGCCTCTACCTCGACCACCTCTCGCTCACCTTGGCCGACAACTTATTAACCGCATGCGGCGAAATTACCCCCGCAACCCCCTCCACAGATAAAAAACAATCCCCCCAGGCCGACCTCGTTGTGAATCTGGACTTGGATGATCCCGGCCAGTTAACCGCCATTTTCCAAGAAAGCCCCGTTGAAGAATTCGCCGGCCGATGCGAAGCCTCCGCCAATATTCATCTTTCTCCCCAAGATAATGAATTACGAACTAGTCGATTAGCCTTTGACCACTTCACAATCACCGCCGGTAGCGATCCGCTCCACCTTGACGGAACGATCGTCCACAAATCAAACCAACTCAATACTAACCAACTGCAATGGTCGTGGGGCAAGTCCCGGGGAACCATCTCCGCCTTGTTGCACGCGCCACGTACAAACCGCCAAAGCCTCGTGGGCATAACCTCTGACTACATCGACATACCCGCCCTTAAAAAGAACATGCGCCTATTACTAGGCCTACAGGAGAAATCCACAACTTCGCCGGCCATTACACCGGCAAGTAGCAATAAAAAACTACCAAACCTGCTCTCGTACCTCGGTAAAATGAACTTAGCCGCTGATGTGCATGTTGATCAGATTGTCCTGCAGTTGCCACCCAAAATGATAGTCAACACTCAGGCCCTGACTCAGCATTTCACCATCAAAAAAGGGCGCGCAAAACTCGAATTCTCCGCCGCGGTGGACGGCGGCCTGGCCGAAGGAATCCTCGACACTAATCTCTTGGTCGCAGAACCCGTCTATCACCTCGCCTACCAGGCCGATCGCATCCAACCCGGCGAAGTCACCGACGCTTACCTGGATAACATGTTCCCCGGCATGACCGCCGCCGGTCCGCTGACCATCGTCGATGAAACCTACCAGCGTTTATTGCCCACCCCCGGCCGGCCGAATTTCGAAGTCGGCAAAGGCGAACTGATCATTGAAGGCGGAACCGTGCGCGGCCGGGCCGCCCCCAAATGGATGACCAAAATCTTCCCCCGCCTCGACTTGGCCGGCTTCGACTTTTCCTACATGCACTCATGGTTTGAAAAGTTTCGCAGCGGACGCATCCGCCACCAGATCATCTACCAAGGACGGTACTACAACATCTACTCCGTAGGTTACAACGATCCCGACGGCCACATGGAATATGAAGTGGGCATCGACCTGTTGGCCGACCTCGACAGCCGCTACTGGGCGGAAACCGGCCAAGGCCGCATCCCCCTGTTTACTAAAACCGGCCACATCCGCCCGGACGGCAGCCTGGGCGACGAAGCCGTCTATTACATGCCCCGCAGTTTTATCTGGTCTCTGTTGATGAAAAACAATCCCGTAATCGCCGCCTACCATGCTATTCGCCAACAGGTCACCAAAAAACAATAATCTCTAAAATATACTGGTGGTTGTAGGACGTTCGCCAACCGGTTACCTTTTCACCATGAACAAGCGTTGACGACCACGAAAGGATTTTCACATGCCCTTTGCCGACATGCAAAGTTTCGTCCAGGAACTGGAAAACCACGATCAACTCCGCCGCATCAGCGCCGAAGTCAATCCTGTCTTGGAACTTTCCGAAATTGCCCATCGGGTCATGAAATCACCCTGCCCGGAAGGTGCCGCCGGCGCGCCCGCCACCGATAAACGACATGGCCAATGGGGCGGAAGGGCTCTTCTATTTGAAAACGTACGCGGCTCACAAATGCCCGTTCTGATCAACGCCTTCGGCAGCTATGCCCGTATGGAATTGGCCCTTGGCTGTGAAAACCTCAAAGAGCTGGCCGACCGCGTCCGCCAGATGATCAAGCCGCAGATGCCCGGCACCCTGCTCGGCAAAGTCAAAAAAATCCCCGACCTGATGAAGCTGGCCGGCTCCGGACCGAAAACAGTTAAAACCGGCATCTGTCAGGAAGAAGTTCATACTCACAACGCAAACCTGTTCGACCTGCCGATCATTCAGTGTTGGCCGGCCGACGGCGATTTGTCTTCCGAACCGCCGGATATGGATCCGCCTGCTACACCAATCCGCGAAGCTGAAGGCGCGGAAGGTCGCACCGGCCGATACATCACTCTTGCCGGCATATATACAAAAGATCCGGATACCGGCGATTACAACGTGGGCATGTACCGCGTGCAGGTACCGCGTGCAGGTTTTCGGCCCTAAGCGTGCC
>CAZMVS010000360.1:0-5864 GCA_964569525.1 uncultured Planctomycetales bacterium | reverse complement strand
CCGGCCACAATGCGGGGAAAGAAGCTCAAGGAAGGGGCCTGGGGAAAACTGCGAAGCTGGTTTCCCCAGAATCAACCCACAAATTCTGCTGAAGAGCCTTCTTTTGTAAGTCCCTTCATTTTTCGCCGCTGTTTGTCGAGGAGACAAGAATACAATGTTGTCAGATGTCAGGTGGTAAAGCATGGTCCGTTGCAAAGGCGGGGGGCTGATTTTACACTAGCTTGGGTTGTGCCGGTGTGCGGGGGGTGAACCGGCGGCGGTTGAATGAACAGATGGAATTTTGAATCTGGGAACAAGCACCATGGCGAATTACGCATTATTAACTTCTTCGGGTATGGATCGGCCGGGTATTGTCGCTGCTCTGACCGGCGTATTGTTGGCCAACGACTGCAATATTGAAGATTCACAGATGAGCCGACTGGGTCCCAATTTCGCTTGTATGTTGATCATCCGCATGCCAGAAGGGATGGTCAGTGAACAGCTGAGTGGAAAGTTTTTGGAGGTAGCCAAGGATTATGCCTTGTGGCTGCACGTGCAGGACCTGCGCCCCGAAGAGGCCAGCGCCATGTACTCCGAGCAGCATAAACACCTCATCCATGTTTACGGAGCTGACCGCAAGGGCATTGTGCATAAGATTACTCAGCACTTGGCGGACAAAAGTATCAACATTTCCAATCTTCATACGGAGGTTATTCAACACGATCAGCCGTTGTATGTGATGATGATCGAAGTCGAAATTCCTTCTTTTGTCGATGTGGGTGAAACCCAGGATGAGCTGAGGGAGATCGGCCGGGACATCAACGTTACGGTGGACCTTAAGCCCAAGGAAGACGCCCGTTTTTGAACGAGCAGGTCATTTTCTGGCACGCTTATTCCGCGCAAGTGCTAATTTACTGGAAAAGGGAGAGGCCGAAATCTGCATTGGTGAGAAATTTACTCTTCTTGCGTGGCGGAATCGACCATTTTGAGGGGGTCATCAAACTCATCGCCGCGGAAGGTGCTCCCCAGGTAGATTTGCCGAACGGTCGAGTCGTTGATCAGGTCGCGTGGGGCGCCTTCGGCGATAACCTGTCCTTCGTGGATGATGTAACTGCGATCAGTGACCGAGAGTGTTTCGCGTACGTTATGATCAGTCAACAAAATGGCGATGCCGTGTTCCGCGCGCAAGTGAAGAATTTCCTTTTGCAACCCTTCGACGGCGATCGGATCCACCCCGCTGAACGGTTCGTCCAGCAGAATGAGCTGTGGCTCGGTGACCAAGGCCCGGGCGATCTCCAGTCGGCGTCGCTCGCCTCCCGAGAGATTCTGGGCATATTGGCTCGCTAAATGGCCCAGTCCGAATTGATCCAGCAGGTTGTCCGCCCGTCGATTGCGTTCCCGCCGACCCAGCCGCATGGATTCCAAGATGGCTAACAGATTCTGCCGCACGGTCAGTCGTTGAAAAACACTGGGTTTCTGGGAGAGGTACCCGATCCCCCGCTGGGCCCGCTTGTACATGGGTAAGTTGCTGATATCCTCGCCGTTGAAGACGACTTGTCCGGCATTGGGGGTGATCATTCCGATCGTGATGCGGAAACTTGTAGTTTTGCCGGCTCCGTTGCGACCAAGCAGCCCGACAATTTCCCCATGGTTGACGGCGTAGCTGACCCGATCAACTACGGTTCGGTTACCGTATCGCTTTACGAGATTTTTTGTGGCCAAAAGCGACGATGAATGTGGCATAGTTGTCTCACTTATTGAGTGTGCTAAAGGCAAAAATCGGCCGCCATGTGGATAACTTGTTAAAAAATCTTTTCCCCGGACGAGTTTTCGACGTTGCCTGCAAAAATAACTTATACAAAGAATGACGGATTATCGGCCCTTTTTCATATTTCGCAATTTGTTAACATGTGAGATTGTAATGAGTTAACTGCTCTCAGGCCAAGCCGTTAAACCGCTTAATCTTTTCTTAACTTATTATTTAGTGCACTTTAGCTTCAGTCCGGTAATCTTTTTTGCCCCATAGCCCATTGTGGATAACTTTATCATCTGGTCTTAGCGAATCCACCGCATGCGGCCTACATTGGGGATCAAGCCGATGTTGCTGGCCCATGAGGGGCGATAACCCGGTGGCCAATAGACGAAAAAGGCTTTGCCAATCAGCTGATCACCGGGAACCGTGCCCACTTGATATTCCTTGCCTTGGTGGACGAGATGATCGCCGATCTCCCACCAAAGCCGGGAGTCCTTACTAGCTGGACTGTTGTCTCCTAGCATAAAGTATTCGCCCGGTTGTGTCTCCCCTTCAACTTGGCGTTGGGGGCGGAGCAGAATGGGTTGCCCAGCAGTTCCCCAGCAAGGCCAGTCGTGATAAGGGTTGCCATTTTCCCCATGTCGTTGGGCACGGTAATAAATATCACGCTCGAGGACGATGTGCCGTAGCCTGCAGCGGGTATTTCGGGCGGCGATTTCCACCTGCGAAGGGCGGAGATAGTTATTAATATTTTCACTGCGGTTCACGACCTGGATCATGCGTTGTAGTTTGTCCATGCTGGGGTGATATTGTTCGGCAGTTGAAACGATGACTTCTTCCCCGTTTATTTTTAAACCTACACGGTAATCAAGATTAATGAACTCGATTTTAACGGGCTGACCGGTCTGGAAAGCGGGGAGCTTGTTTTGCCCGATGACCTGTTTTTTACCGGGCAAGTCCCGTTGCGGATGGCGACCTGTTAATGACACTCGCCCATCCGTCGCGATTTCAGCAATGAAGGTGTCTTTGTCGCGGTTCATCTTTAGCCGCAGGGTCCCGGTGTCCGCCTCCGGGAACCAAGTGAAGCGTAATCGGAGATCACCCACGAATCGTCGGGAGCGCTGTCGGCCATGGGGGCCGCGGAGCACGCCGTCGTTGTTATAGGCATAAAAATCGTCTACGGGTTTCCCGGTAAAGCGGATGGGCAGATAGGTGTCTTGTTCAGAGTTAAAAGTAATTTCGCGCTGGTCGGTATTCCATGCTTGCCGGGCGGCCTCGTCGGTCGGCTCCCAGCGGACAGGGCTGTTTTGGTCGGAATTAGGCAGATAATCGTGGTTGTAAACGTTAAACCACAGGGATTGCATGGCCCGTTCCGAGGCGGGAAGTTTCTGTTGGATTTTCAGAAAAGGCAGTAATTCCTGGTTCGCCTCCCGATAGCGGGCCAGGATCTGATTTTCATTCAGTTTGCTTTGGCCATGCCGATAACGATAGACCTCGATACGCAACCGATCGAGTGTTTCAAGTAAGTCCGGGCGTTTGGCCTTTAATTCGGCCATGTCGGCGGTATAGACGTCACCGTCAATGACTTCAAGTACTTCCCCAGGTAGGCCGACAAGGCGTTTAATGAAATTGGTTTGTCCATCGCGGGGATCTTTAAAGACGGTGACATCCCAACGGTGGGGACCGAAGATGTCGCCTTTGAGATTGAAAGGCCACTTGTAAACCAGAATGCGATCTCCGCTGTTGGGCCGTTGAATTTCAGAAATGCTAAACTCGTCCGTCAGCGAATAGCAGTTGGGGCATCGCAATTTGACTTCATATTTTCCAGATATAGGACCAATTCGTTCAGGAATCCCTACCGCGTACTTGTATCCGCATGTAGAGCAGGTATGGATTAGTTGCTGGCCGTAGAGCGTGGAAGCCATCGAACCAGTGGGGATGACGAAGGCCTCCACGATAAAGGCCCGGAAAATAAAGGCCAGCACAAAGGCGATAACAATGGATTCCATGGTGTCCCGGAAAGCCACGATAGCGGTTCTGGACCGGGTAGGATTTACCGAGGATTGTCCGGAAGCATTTCCCATTTCGATACCTGCTTTGTGAACTAGATATCCCTTAGTAATAAAAGGAGTTACGCCGGAAGGCGGAAGGATGTTCGCGCCTGCCGGCTGGGAGGCGCCAGACTATCGAGACGGTACTCTTTCGTCAACATTCTACGCGCCTTGCGCCGCGGTCTCACGGCGCATGAAAAAACCCGCTGGCTATCAGCCACGGGTTTTATCAAAATCAAAAAAATGCCGGCAATCACCTACTCTCGCCCGGTGGGACTACCATCGGCCGTCTGGGCTTAACTTCCGTGTTCGGAATGGGAACGGGTGTGACCCCAGACGTATGGTCACCGACGCACGTTATGATACCCGCCTCGGAAATGATGTCAAGGGTTCCCGGCCAGGATTTTGGGGCAAGAAAAAGAGGATTTTTGCAAATTCAGGGAGATTTTTTGTAAACAGGAATGAGCCGCCGGTTATCGGACTACAGGGCGGGAACCAATTGGTGCGTCGGTCCACTTTTTCCGCCGGGTAAGAGATTTACATGTTCATGCGATTCAGCATGAGCACGGTGATGTCCTCAGGTTGTCGGCCATGTTCCAGAAAGGCGGTTACTTCGTCGGTCAGATCCTGCATGGTGGTAGCCGGCGGTTGGCCGAAGCCGTCGCAGATCAACTCGATGAAGCGGACCTCGCCGAATCGTTCGTTATCTGCATTGAATACATTGGTCACACCTCGGGAGTAGAGCACGAGGCTTTCCCCGGTATTGAGCACGTCAACATGGGAATTGTATTGGAAATTGGCCACCTGTCCGATGCGTTGCTCGCTGGCGTGTTTGAGGGCTCGGGCCTGGCCTTGCTCGTTGACGATGAAACCGCCGATCTTCCCGCCGCGGGCGAATTTGATATGCCCATTTTGGGGATTGAGCTGAAGGCAGATCAGATCCAGGGTGGTAGGATCCCGTGCTTCCTTGATGAGCCAGTTCAAAGTCCGAGCAAAGGCGTGAGGTGGATCGTTGTGCAGCATGGCCAACCGGAAGGAGGCTTGCAGGCGGGACATGGAATAGGCCAGCGATCCTCCGTCGGCATGTATATGCCCAACCAGGAAATAGGTTATTTCGCTGTCCGGGTGTTTCATGATGTCATATACGTCCCCTGGTGCTTCCTGCCCGCTCCGGGTGTAAACCGCCAGTTGCAGATTTCTCCAATTTGGGATGCTTTTGGGATCCAGTTGGGCCTGAATTCCACGAATCAGGTCCAGTTCCGCGGAAGACATTTCCGCGCTGCGTTTGATCATTCCGCTGAAGACGATTTCTGCTTTGGCGGCGATTTGGGTTGCCAGAGCGGTGAGCAACTCCAACTCGGGGAATTGGAAACGTTTGACCTTCGGCCGGCGATCCACATATACCATGCCGATCGTTTTTTGGCCTACCGCCAAGGGGACCGCCATGGCTGAGCCGATATCTTTCTGGTCGCGAACCCGGCGGATACAGATATGCTGGGTCCGTTCCAGACACCGGTACAGCAGATGTTCCACGATCGGTGTGCTCTCGAAGACTTTACCAGTGGAGAGTTTACCACCGATTACATCCAATTCGCCTTCCGGCTTGCGACGCAAGCCGATCCACACTCCCCGGGCGCTGAATAGTTCCAATAGATGGTCTAAGGCGTTTTCAACCAGTTCGTGAATATCCCGGCTGGCAGCCAGTGGGACATTAGCCTTGGCTAGGCTTTCCAGTTGGGGCGTTTTTAACTGGGTTGTATCGAAATGGCGTTTGACGGCTGATCCCGGCGGGAGGGGATATTTTTTGATCTTGGCCAGCTCTTCGACTCCCAGGCGGGGCTCCTCAGGGGGCGTTTCCTCCTCTTTTTCCACCGGAAAGACGCGCAGACGGTAATTCCCAATGGTTACTTGGTCTTCGTTATGCAGCAGTGTTTTTTCGTTTAAAACCCGGTTATTCAGTTGAATTTCATGTTGCGGATCGAGATTTTCAATATGCCACTGGTGATTGTTATCGATTCTATTTTTATACCAGTGGTGTTAGGAGCAATAGATCCTGTAAGCGCTTCATCAATTAATGTGGA
>CAZMVS010000359.1:0-3927 GCA_964569525.1 uncultured Planctomycetales bacterium | reverse complement strand
GATCGATGATCAGCCGGTTCCGCGAATTCATATTGACCGGCGGGAAAAAACAAAATCGTGCCGGGATGCCTTTGACAATAGGCGGCGGCTTTTTTCATGGCCGGCGTATCGTTTTTGCCGTCATTGCAAAAAGCGCCGAAATCGGTAATGGAAACCTGTTTGCCTGCCTGGGCAACGCCGCCGAAGATAAAAAACCATAACAACAGAATACAACTTCGTTTTCGCTGCATACGAAAGACTTCCTCAATAAAAGGATGATTCAAAAAGATCACACAAACCACTGGCCGGAAACGATAAGATGGTTTCCGATCGGCGGCGGGCAGGTATTACGCGACGAGAGGAATTATCCTTTGACCGCACCGGCCGTCAACCCGCGAACGAAAAATCGCTGGGCGGCGAAGAACAACAAAATCGCCGGCACGGTGGCTACGGTAGCGGCGGCCATCAGCTTGTCCCATGCCACTCCATGTTGACCCATAAAGTCGATCATGGCTACGGGCAGGGTTTTCTTGAACGGGTCAGTACCGGTCAAGGCCAGGGCAAAAATGAACTCGTTCCACGCCCCCACAAAAGCCAACATGGCCGTCGCCCCGATAGCCGGTGCCGCCAAGGGCATGACCACGTGGACAAAGGCGCGGAACCGTCCGGCCCCGTCAATCCAGGCCTGCTGCTCCATCTCCACCGGTATGGTTTCCACGTATCCCTTGACCATCCACGTGGTAATCGGCACCGCCATGGCCAGGTAGGTGACAATCAAAGCGGTATAAGTGCTATGCAACCCAACGTAGGACCAGAACAGGTATAGCGGGATCAGCAGTGCGGCAATGGGAAACAACTGGGTGAACAACAAAGCCGCCGCCCCGGTTTTTCGGAAGGGAAACTTCAGCCGTGCTAATGCGTAACCGCTGAACAAAGCAGCAATAACCGACAGGATCGAGGTCGAGCCGGCCACGATCAGGCTGGTCTTGATCGCCGAGAGAAATGCCCCGCCCTCCGTGAAAATCGCCTTATATCCGTCAAGGGTAAGATCATTTGGATACCATGTGGGTGGAATGGCGAACACTTCGTAGGTCGTCTTCAACGAGCTGGCCACCAGCCAATACAGGGGGAACAACATGGGCAGCCCGATCAACAGCAGCGGCAGATAGAATGTCAAAATGGCCCGCATCGGTTTACGCATCAGCTCTCTTCCTCCTTCATCAGCGTACTGCGCACGAACAGCCCAATAGCCACCGCCATAATAATCAGGAAGATGATCGAGGAGGCCGCCGCCTCACCAAAGTGGCCGCTGTAGATGCCGATTTCATAAATGATCAGCGGTATCGTCGTGCTGGCGATACCCGGTCCGCCGCGGGTCAGGGCGTAAATCAGGTCGAACATGTTGAACGTCCAGATGAACGATAACGTGCCGCACAAAATGACGATGGTCTGAATTTGCGGCATGGTGATATGGCGAAAGCGATGCCAGGCACCGGCCCCGTCAACCTCGGCCGCCTCGTACAAATCCTTCGGCACCGCCTGCAACCGCGCGGAAATCATCAACAGCCAGAAGGGAATCCCTTTCCATATATTCGCGATCACGCAGCAGAGCAGTGCCGTGCTGTATTGGCCCAGCCAGTCCACCTCCGGAATGCCCACCGTGGCCATGCCCGCATTGAGAATGCCCACGATGGGATCGAAAATCCACCGCCAGATCACGCCCACCACCACGCCGGGCATCAGCCAAGTGCACAAAAAGATGGTCCTGATTGGTGCCCTGCCAGGGTATTCCTGCATGAGAATGACCGCCAGCAATATTCCGATGACCGCCTGACCGACCACCGAGCCCACTGTCCAGATGACGGTATTGAACAAGGCCTGGGGCAGGTCCCCGCTGCGGAACAGGTAGGTATAATTTTCGAACCCAATGAAGGGGTTGGCTTCTTCATAAATCCGCGAACGGAAAAAGCTGATCCCCGTTTCATAAATAATGGGGATAACGAACAGCAGCAGGATGACCGCAAAGGCCGGCAGAAATAACAACAGGCCCAGGCGTGCTTCTCGTTTATCTGTGAGCGTTTGCTTCATCGTCCTTTACTACTCGAGTAAGTGATTGTCGATTTCGTTATGCAGCCAATCGATGGTTTCTTCCACCGAGTATCCGCCGGCCACGACCCGTTGATATGCCCGCTGAATGGCCCGGGCCACGTTGTTCAGTTGCGGCACCACAGTGACCGGTGGGCGGGCGTAGGGCAATTGCTTGAAAAAGATGGCAAAGTAGGGATCGCGGAAAGGCCCCAGGTTCCGGGCTGCCCGCCGCGGAGGCAGATTTTCCTGGGCGGCAATAGTGGCCAGTGACTCCGGGCGGGAGATGAACTCTAACAACTTCAAGACCGCTTGCGGATGTTCCGTTTCTTTGAAAACGCCCACCAGCCAGCCGCCCTGCGAACTGCCCGTCTGTCCGGTGGCAGGTGCTTTCGGCAGCAAGGCGAACCGGTAGTCCTTCTGAAATTCGAAATCCGGATTGACCCGTTTGAGGTTCAATCGAGCCCACGGGCCAATGAACATCATGGCCAGACGATTGCGCACCATCAGGGCGTCGATAACTTCCTGGGTCAAGTTGGCGATACCCGGCGGACAAATCTTATGATAGGTGGCCAGCTCACAGGCAAAGCGAAAAGCTTCCTGGGCGGCCTCGTCCTCTTTCAAAACGCTTTTCGTGCCTTCGCGATTGAGAATATGCCCACCATTGGCGACCAGGAAATCGCCTACCGCGTCATAGGTGGCGTTCCATTCCGTACTCGTCGGGCAGGCCCATCCATAGATTTTCTTTTTCCTGTTCTGAATCTTTTTGGCGGTGGCGACAAATTCATCCCAGGTTGTCGGCGGGGAAAGGTTATGCTGTTTGAATAACTTAAGGTTGTAGAGCATTGCGCGGCAGTCGGCCCCCAAAGGCAGGGAGTAAAGTTTGCCATCGACCTTGCAGGCCTCCCAGATGCCTTTGTAGTAATCGTCGGCATCAACAATCTTGGATTTCGCCACGAAGGTGTCCAAAGCCATCAGGTAGCCGGCCCCGGCCCATTTGCGGATGGTCGAGTGGTTGACCCGGGCAACGTCCGGCGGGTGGCCGCCTTTGGCGGAGAGAAAAATCTGCGTGTCGTAACTTTCGTAGGGAATCCGGCGGGGGACGACCTTGATCGACGGATACTCCTTCATGAACCGTTCCAGGACGGTCTTTTCCCCCCGGCTCCAGATCTTCGGCTGGGTGGCGGGACTGGCATAGACTAATTGTATTTCCTCCGCCATCACCGACTGGGCCACGCCGATCAATATCGTGATCAACGCCAAGAAACAATATATATGCCGTGTTCTTCTCATAATCGGTTGGCCAGTGTGCCATCAGATCGGGGAAAAAGCAAGGAAACCGGAGGCAGAGAAGGGCTGTAGGTTGGTTTGCCTTAAATTGTTGAATAATTACCTGTTTGGCGGAACGTCTGTTATGTTGTTATGATGCCGGGCACGAAGCCCTCTTTTCTGGAAAATATCCAGTTGGAGCGCATGCGGGCGGCCTGGTTTTGGCCGATAGGATGAAGTTATTCATAAAGCAAAATCCATGAACAATCCGGGAGCTTTCAATGAACGGGACATGCATAAGTAAACGGTTTGGTTTTATAGTCTTGACTGTGACATGGTTGGCGGCGGCTGTACTGCCGGCGGTGGGTGCGGTCAAGGATTGGTCCTCGCCGGTGCGCTCCGAGTGGATCAGCCAAACGCTCGATGTCCCCTACGCCGAAGAGGGAAAGTACGACAAGCCGGCCCTGCGCGTGTTCCGTCAGGATTATGAAAAACTGCATCGCAACGAGGCGGTCATCGGCGGCACGTTGCAGCTTGGTGAGCGGAAATTTGAAAGAGGCTTGGGAACCCATTCGATCAGTGAGATTCGTGTCT
>CAZMVS010000358.1:0-4325 GCA_964569525.1 uncultured Planctomycetales bacterium | reverse complement strand
TGCCCAGCGAACGCGGCGGAAGCGTCGTTTGTTAAGCAGGTGGATGATGACGGGGATGCTCACCCCGCCGATACCGGCGTAGAAAAGCAGCGGGTTAATTAAAGCGGCCAATAGTAAGCAGGTTGTGTGTGTGTCCGTCGACATAATTACAATTTAAGATAATATTTACTGGTCTTATTGATGGTTTGTTTCCTTTCGACCTGGTTGTGCATTTGGGCCGCTTCCTCCAGCGGTACGGTGCATGCGGGCGGCCAGGAATGCGGACAGGCCGGCGTCAAGTGCGTCATGGGTGGAGAGCAGTTGGTAGTCCACTCGGTGGTTGACGCAGGCGGAGCGGACCTTACGTACGAAATCCTGCATGATTCGCAGGTAGCTATCGCGCAGGGTCTGAGGGTCGGCCAATAGCTCGTTGGCCGGTGTTTCCAGGCCTTGGAAAAGGGTGTTGTCGTCGAACGGGAAATTAAGTTCGTCGTGATCGAGTACGTGGAGGACAATGACATCATGCCGGGTGTAGCGCAGGCGTTGCAATCCATTGATGAGTTCATCCACGTTGGTGAGTAAGTCGCTGATCAGGATAATCAATCCCCGTTGTTGGAGGCGGGGGGCAATTTGTGAAAACAGGTTTTGGGTATCGGTGCCGTTATCCGGTTGATGATTGGCGATGAGTTCGATCATGGAGCGGAGTCGGCCGGTGCTGGAAGTGGCGGGGAGTTGTTCGCGAATGTCCTGGTCGAAAAGTACGAGACCGCAAGCGTCCTGTTGTGTCATCAACAGGTAGATCAGGGAGGCGGCAAGGGTGCAGGCGTAGTCGTACTTGTTCATGTGGCGGTTGTTGGTTTGTTCGGGGTAGAGCATGGAGCGGGAGCAATCGAGGAGGACGTAGGCGGGAAGGTTGGTTTCTTCTTCGTACTGTTTGAGGTAGAGACGGTCGCCGCGGGCGTAGAGTCGCCAGTCGATGTGCCGCAGGTCGTCGCCGGGGGTGTATTCGCGGTGAGAGGCGAATTCCACGCTGAAGCCGTGATAGGGACTACGGTGCATGCCGGCGATAAAGCCTTCCACGACCAGGCGGGCCCGTAGTTCCAGCCGGGATATTCGGGTGAGCACCTCAGGTTTCAAGTATTTTTTGTAGTCGGGCATTTTTGCTCAAAGCGGATTCATCCGCGGGAGTTTGCTGGAGTAGTTCGTCAATGATCCGATCAGTGGTGTAGCCTTCGGCCTCGGCGGAGAAGTTGGTGACAATCCGATGTCGCAAAACGGGATAGGCCATTACGCGGACGTCTTCGATGGCGACGTAACATCGGCCGTTCAGGGCGGCCCGGGCGCGAGCGGCGAGTAGCATGAACTGTACAGCCCGCGGGCCGACGCCCCAATTAATCATTTGGCGGACCAGGTTGGGGGCATTTTCTTCATTAGGGCGGGTTTTGCGGGCGAGGTTCAACGCATGTTCGACGACCGGTTTGGCGGCCGGCACTCGACGCACGGTTTGCTGCAATTGTAATACTTGTGTGGTGTTCAATACGTGGGGGATATTTTCGATGGCGTCGGCGATATCGGCGCCAGTGAGTTCGGCGATTTGCATTTCCTCTTCATAGCTGGGGTATTTCACGAAGATTTTGAACATGAAGCGGTCTTGTTGTGCTTCGGGCAGGGGGTAGGTGCCTTCCTGTTCGATGGGATTCTGGGTAGCCAACACGAAGAAGGGCGGTTCAAGGCGATGGCCTTTGCCGCCGACGGTAACTTGTCGTTCCTGCATGGCTTCCAGCAAGGCGGATTGAGTTTTGGGTGGGGTGCGGTTGATTTCATCGGCGAGAACCACATTGGCGAAGACAGGCCCGGGAAGAAAGCGGAATGTGCGATTTCCGGTGGTTTTGTCTTCCTGCAGGACTTCGGTGCCGGTGATATCCGCGGGCATCAGGTCGGGGGTGAACTGAATACGGGAGAAGGTCAGGTCCAGCGAGCGGGCCAAGGTGGAGATCATGAGGGTTTTGGCCAGGCCGGGTACGCCTTCCAGGATGCAGTGTCCACCGGCGAAAAGGGCGATGAGCAATTCTTCGAGGACTCGTTCCTGGCCGACGATAACTGTGCCCAGTTCTTTGCGGATGGTCAGGTAAGCTTGTTGCAGTTGTTGAATCGCCTTTTCATCATCAGTCGTCGGGCGGTTTTGCTGTTCAGTCGATTTTTGTTCTGGATTTTGTTGATCGCTCATTCATTCCGTCCTTGAAGAACCGATTTTTCGATCGCTTTATGCTTTTTTCATCGTTGCAGAATCGGCAGGTAGCCGTAAGGAATCTGCAGGATTACCAAAGCTATTGCCGTTCCATAGGTTTTGCCTATATGGTCGCCCATCCAGGCTCCATCGGTCATTTGCTTGGACAATAGCCGATCGCGCATGGAGGGGAAATACCATTGCCAGTCGTCCTCGCCGCTGAGCCACATGACCTGGGCCATGTAGAAGTGGGCGTAGTAATAATGTCCCCAGCCCCGACCACCGGTTTCACCTCTTCCGATTTGTTGTTTGACAAATTCAAGGGCTTTTTTGGCCAAGGGATTTTCGTATTGCCCCGCATTGTACCAGCAAGCGACGGCGGCGGCAGTAATCGGTGGGCGAGAGGGGCCGGTCATTCCGGCGCGATAGGCAATACCGCCGTCAGGCAGGGATGATTTTTGCAGATAGCCCATGGCTCGGTCGATGGTGGATTTGGGTACGGCGATGCCGGCGTTGCGGCAGGAACGGAGACCTTGGATCTGGGTAATGGTGACGGATCCTTCGTCGTGTTGGGAATCGGGGGTGTAATACCAGCCGCCGGCCTGGCTTTGGCTTTGGGCGGTGACTGTCACCGCTCGGCGAAGGATTTTGGCGATGCGTTTTTGGGTATCGAGGTCGCTTTCCATGCCGTAAAGTTGGCCGAGGAAGAGCAGGCTGAAACCATGGCCGTACATGGAGCGGGCCTCTTCTTCCACGCGGGAGATGAGCCCGTCAGGCCGGGCGGAACTGAGGACGTATTTTAAGGCGCGACTGACATGGGGGGCATATTTGCCTTCAGTGGCAGTGTTACCTCCGGCGAGCAGGGCCAAGCCGGCCATTGAAGTCATGGCTACGGGATAGGTGCCCATGTGGCCGGCGTTTCGCCAGGCGCCCTCGCGGCTTTGGGTGCGGGCCAGGTATTCCAAGCCGCGATCGATGGCGGCTTTTGTTTTCGGGGTGATCAGGGGCGGTAACTTTGGAGGCATCTCCGCCTGAAGAGGGACTGCGGGGAGCAGTTGGCCGATGAGAAAAGCGGCCAAGGTTGGCAGAGAGGCGCGGCGGATGGTGGATGGCGTATTCATGGTCATCGGTCCTTGTTTTTACCGACCGTAGGTTGTTCTTCAAGATGATCGTTTTGTTTCCCTTGTACTTTTTGTCGTTGTTGAACTGGGAAGCGGAAACGGGCTGATCCTGCGCTGACAGTTATGCTGCGTGATCGGACATCCACATTCAGTATATCTTTTGCCCCGGCACGTCTAGGCATGGGCAGGGCGGCGGTTTGGCCAATAATTTGCCCCGTGCGTTTGTCGAGCAAGGTGAGGGTCACGACGCTACGGAGGTCGGGGGCCTGGGTTAATTCCGGGTATCGGCTGCGGATCCCTTCGTGAAAAATGATTTTTTGCTGTTCGACGCTTTGAAGAGAGACAAGGGGGATGACATTGGCGGCGGCTTTAAAGATTGATGGCGTCAGGAATACGCCCAGACGCAGATCACGTTTCTGCCACTTTACGAGTCCGTTTTCAGCGTCCAGAACGGTGATGGCCCAACGTTGGCTATGTCGTTGGCCACGATCACTTTCGCGATGTTGATAGCCCCAGGTGTATAGCAGACCGTTTTGTAGTATTCCGCCGGTGATTCCGCCGTCGCGACAGGCGGGGACGACAGCATCGAGGGTGGGTTTTCCCTTGTCTACGGATTCCTGCTGGCAGCCCAGGTTTGCGGACTGGTGGGGGATATCTTGCTGCTGTTCCCTGAGAAGGCGTTTTCCGCTGGGCTGGGCGCTTTCCTGGCTGGCCATTTTATTTACCTGGGTTTGATGATTTCAACCCTGCCGGGAGATCTTGCAGTTAGAACCTCTACCCTCACGCCTTGGGCATGGCTCTTCATCGGATTCGTTCTATGGGTCGGGAGTTTAGCCTTCTTCTACTGGCTTTTCAAACCCTTGCGCAATCAGCAACGGGTTTCAAACCGGCTGTGGGCGGCCATTCAGGTTTATTCTTGGGTATTGAGCGGCATGGTTGTTTTGACGCTTATCACGGGCTCGTTTTTCAGCGGTCTGGTGCCAGGCCGGCCTGCGCTT
>CAZMVS010000357.1:0-13646 GCA_964569525.1 uncultured Planctomycetales bacterium | reverse complement strand
TCGAGCAGTTTGGCTACCGCACAAGCTTTGACCGCCACCCAGACCGCCGCCGCCGCCGGGGCATTGACTTGGTTGATTGTGGAGGGTTTGCATCAAGGGAAGGCTACAGCTTTGGGATTCGCGTCCGGGATCCTGGCGGGACTGGTGGCGGTAACGCCGGCTGCGGGTGTTGTACAACCGGCGGGAGCTTTATGGCTCGGTGCAGCGGCGGCAATTATTTGTTACGGGGCCATCCTCTTAAAGAACAAACTCGGTTACGACGACAGCCTTGATGCTTTTGGTGTTCACGGGGTGGGTGGAACGGTTGGAGCGCTGCTGCTGGCTTTTGCCATGCGGGATACCGGCTGGGGCGATGCGTTTAGTCAATTTGGCATCCAGTTAGTGGCCGTGGCTGCCGCTATCGTTTATGCCGTTGTGGTGAGTATAGTACTCGTGGTCTTGGTGGATAAAGTGCTCGGTTTCCGGGCTGTTTCCGAACAGGAAATGGCCGGCCTGGACGACGCTTTCCATGGCGAAAAAGGGTACGGCATGCTGACCGCTAATTGATCGGGAGGCGTATGAATCACGATTGTCAGCGGATTAAAAGCTATTCGTGCATGTTTACTCAAGGGCTTTAAAGAAATACAACATCAAAAAGCGAGGTTAACATTCGCTATGAAAATGATAACTGCGGTTATTCAAGAAAGTAAACTCGATGCGGTTCGCGAGGAGTTGATTCACGAAGAAGTTTATCGTTTGACCGTCAGCCGGGTTTCCGGTCGGGGACAACAGGTGGCTGAGGACCAAATCTATCGCGGCCAGCGGATTACACCCAACCTGATTCCCAAAATCCGCGTCGATATCGCCGTCAATGAGGATTTCGTAGAACGGGCGGTGCGGGCGATTTTGAAAGGGGCTCGGGCCAACGGCCAAGGTATGGTCGGGGATGGTAAAATCTTCGTCACGCCGCTTGAGCGTTGTATTCGTATTCGTACCGGTGAAGAGGGCAGCGAAGCGATCTGATAAAAATTCCTCCATGTTTTTGGGTTAGAATAAAAAGTACCCCGGTCTCTTTTGTGAAGAGATCGGGGTTTAATCACTGTTCATGTTGATATATTTTGTGGCGGGCCAACAAACTCTCAGAATTTGTGATTACCCGTTTTTTTATTCACGCAAATCGTGGTGATAATCCTGCAATGCACGAACCGACCAGTCGCCTTCACGGATAGCCTTTATGGCCCGGACGGCGGCCCGGGCCCCGGTGATGGTAGTAATCATGGGGATATTGTTCATAACCGCCACGGAGCGGATTTTGCTTTCCACTGCGGAGCTGCCCCAGTAAATGGGCGTGTTGATGATCAAGTTTAGTTCACCGTTGGCAATTAAGTCGATGATATATGGACCCGACGGATCCTGAATCTTGGAGACTAGCTCCGCCTCAATACCCTCGTTTAACAGGGCCTCGCGGGTTTTCCTGGTGGACACGATTCGAAAACCCATTTCTGCGAACTCTTTGGCAATAGGCACGATCAAAGGCTTGTCGTGATCGTTGACGCTGATTAGCACGTTTCCCTTGGTCGGCAACTCGCCGCCGGTGGCCATCTGGGCTTTAGCAAAGGCGATGGGGAACGATTTGTCCATGCCCATTACTTCGCCCGTGCTGCGCATTTCCGGCCCGAGTACGCAGTCCACCCCGGGGAATTTGTTGAAGGGGAAGACCGCTTCTTTGACCGAGGTGTGTCGCGGCCAAGGAGCTTCATCCAGCCCATATTCTTTCATGACCTGGTCCAATGATTCGCCCAGCATGATGCGGGTGGCCAGCTTGGCCCATGGTACGCCCGTGGCCTTGCTGACGTAGGGAACTGTTCGCGACGCCCGCGGGTTGACCTCGATCACGTAAACCACGTCATCCTTGACCGCGTACTGCACGTTCATCAATCCGCGAACATTGATACGCCCCGCCAGCAGTTCGCTCTGCCGTTTGATCTCATCGATAATGGCCGGCGAAAGCGAGTAAGGAGGCAAGGCGCAGGCACTGTCGCCGCTGTGAATGCCCGCTTCTTCGATGTGCTCCATTACCCCGCAGACCATGGTTTGTGTTCCGTCGCTGATGCAGTCTACATCCACTTCAATAGCTTCGGAGAGGAACTTGTCAATCAGGATGGGATGCTCCCTGTCGGCCATCTTGGTTCGATCGGTCGCTTCCAGAGCAAAACGCATGTACCGTTCGAGGTCCTCTTCCAGGTGGCATTTTTCCATGGCCCGCCCCCCGAGCACGTACGATGGCCGCACCAGTACGGGATAACCGATGTCGGCCGCCACCTTCTTGGCCTGTTCAAAATTGAAGGCGATGCCGTTGTCCGGCTGGCGCAGGCCCAGATCGTTAAGAATTTTCTGGAACTCTTCACGATCTTCAGCCCAGTGGATGCTTTCCGGGGATGTGCCGAGAATCGGTACGCCTGCGTTTTTTAAGCCCTGAGCCAGGTTCAAAGGCGTTTGCCCGCCGAACTGCACGATTACTCCCTTGACCAAGCCTTGGGATTCGCAGAATCGTCCATTGTTAAGCCGTTCACAAATGTTCAGCACGTCCTCCTGGGTCAGCGGTTCGAAGAATAGCAAGTCACTGGTATCGTAGTCGGTACTTACGGTCTCCGGATTGGAGTTGACCATCACCGTTTCATAGCCCATTTC
Organism: uncultured Planctomycetales bacterium; assembly: GCA_964569525.1. GTDB lineage: Bacteria > Planctomycetota > Phycisphaerae > UBA1845 > PWPN01 > JAAYCU01. The sequence continues at coordinate 10,976 of CAZMVS010000357.1, read as the reverse complement.
CTGGGCGGTGAACACGGCGTGGACGCAGCAATAATCGAACTCGATACCCTGGCCAATCCGGTTTGGTCCCCCGCCTAACACGATCACTTTGGGTTTTTCGCTGACCCGGATTTCGTCGTCCGGGGTGCCGGCGTAAATTTCCACTTCCTCTCCGATTTCCGGGGGCGGATCGCCTTCACCTTCCCAGCCCCACGTCTGTAACTGGTAAGGCGGGTTTTCGTTCGAGGAGTAGTAATAAGGTGTGTAGGCCTCGAACTCTGCCGCGCAGGTATCGACCAGCTTGTAGACAGGAACCAGGTCCTCAGTTTGGCAGAAAGTGCGAATTTGTTCCGGGGGGACATTCCATACCGTTCCCAATTGCACATCGGAATAGCCCCATTCCTTGGCCTGTTCCACGAGCGCTAACAGTTCGTCAGCCATATCTTCGTCTTCTTCAGGCACATCAGGAACTTTTTCAAGATCTTCGCGGGTGATCTGCTTGGGAGGCAGAGCATTCAAACGATCGACTTCCGCCTGGGCCTGGGCATAAATGGCAAAGCAATTCCGCAAACGATCGCCGTATTGCTCTTCTGCCGCTACAAGTTCACGTTCGAATTCGACCAGTTCCAGAATGTTTTCCAAAAACCAGGGATCGATATGAGACAGCTCGTAAACCTGTTCAACAGTCCAGCCCATCTTGAAGGCGTAGCGAGTGTAGTAGAGCCGACCCTGGCAGGGCCGGGCTAGCTTGTCCTTTAATACATCGATAGCGATCGGCCAGGCGGTGGCGCTTTCCTCCAAGGTATCCGCCGGGGCTTCACCGGATCGCCAGCCTTTGATCGTTTCACTTTCCTTGGCGGCAGCAGCAGCCAGCGCGGTGCGATATTTTTTGTCAGCCAGCCACTTGTCGTTGTTATCCAGCCCTAATCCAAACCGCTTGATCTCCATGGAGCGGATGCCTTTCTGCAAGGCTTCCTTGAAAGTCCGTCCGATGGACATGGCCTCGCCCACGCTTTTCATCTGGGTAGTCAAGGTTTCGTCGGCCTCGGGGAATTTCTCAAAGGTCCATCGCGGAATCTTCACAACGCAGTAATCGATGGTCGGTTCAAAGCTGGCCGGCGTTTTTCTGGTAATGTCATTGGGAATCTCGTCCAGCGTATATCCGATGGCCAATTTCGCGGCGATCTTGGCGATCGGATAACCGGTAGCCTTGCTGGCCAGGGCTGAACTGCGCGATACGCGGGGATTCATCTCAATCACGACCATTCTGCCGGTTTCCGGATGAATGGCAAACTGGATGTTTGAGCCGCCGGTTTCCACCCCGATCTCGCGGATAATCTTGATAGCCGCATCGCGCATCCGCTGATATTCCTTGTCGGTCAGCGTCTGGGCGGGGGCAACGGTAATCGAGTCGCCGGTATGCACGCCCATGGGATCAAAGTTCTCAATGGAGCAGATGATAACCACATTGTCCGCCCTATCCCGCATAACCTCGAGTTCGTATTCCTTCCACCCCAGGCAGCTTTCCTCGATGAGGATTTCGCTGAAGATCGAAGCCCGCAGGCCGCGCTTGGCAATCTCCTCGAACTGCTCCATGGTGTCGGCAAATCCCCCGCCGGTGCCACCCAGCGTATAGGCCGGCCGAATTGCGACAGGCAACCCTATACGTTCCACGATCTGCTTGGCTTCCTCCCAGGAATGGGCAATTCCCGAGCTGGGTACGTCCAGGCCGATACGCAGCATGGCCTCTTTGAACTCCGTTCGATCTTCCGCCTTGTGGATGGCGGCCCGGTTGGCTCCTATCAGCTTAACTCCGTGTTTTTCAAGGATGCCTTGGTCGGTGGCATTGACCGCGCAGTTCAAGCCTGTCTGCCCACCCAGGGTAGGCAGCAACGCATCCACCGGATTGCCTAATTCTTTTTCCCGGGTCAGGATTTTGTCAATCGCCTCGGGAGTGATCGGTTCGACGTAGGTCCGCTCCGCCATTTCCGGATCGGTCATGATGGTGGCGGGATTGCTGTTCAACAGCACCACCCGGATACCTTCCTCCCGCAGTGCCTTACAAGCCTGGGTACCGGAATAGTCGAATTCGCAGCCCTGGCCGATAATGATCGGACCGGAGCTGATGATCATTACACACTGGATGTCGTTGCGTTTCGGCATGTGTTAAGAATACCTTAGGTAGAAAAGCGTTTTGTTCATTTCCGGCCGGTGAAAGTCGCTACAAAAGCTATTTCCGGCAGCTTTGCCCATCTCGCGGACATAGATTAAGCGAATTTGCCATTTGTTTCGACTGCTTTGTTTGTCATTAAAGCCCGCTTAAAGAAAAAAAAAGGACTTTGATTTTACCCACAGGTATATGTTCCGGATAAATTATAAATTCGATCCCTCATAAAGGAACAAAATGTGACCAGGTACGGTGTGATTGCCCGAATGAATCCTATCCCGGAGCCCACACATTGGTCTGCTCAAAGGCCCACGAAGGCCGAAATTGGCTAATTTTGAGAAGGCTGGGGTCTGTTTGTATTGGTCTTGTACAGGAGCCTTTTGCAGAAAGAGGATTCAGTCTAAGCAGCTATTATACGTATGACGTATTGTGAGGGTCCGAAACAGTGGTAACGAAGATCTGTCAATATTGGGTTTGCTTAATATTTCCGAATGGATCATTGATTTCATCCTCGTAAGAGTTTTGGGGTTTCAGTGGAAATGGAAGTGATAGCGATTGTCTATTGCCTTGTGTAAGTATATATTTAACAATTATTTACGAACCATAAACGAGGCAGGGCCTGCGGAATTTCATTTATGGTATAAATATTACAGTAGTATTAATTGCTGATCCTCATCTTTTTTGAGGAGGTGGGATTTTAATCGGTTTTCAGTCTATTAAGATACGAGGGATATCAACGAGTCAGCAACCTTTATTCCTTGGTCCGGAAGTGTATGAAACAGGTCTTTCAGGGGTGGTTAAAGCTTGACATGTGTTGCTAAGCTCGTTACCTTGCTTAGGTTGCGCAGAGAGGCTTGCACCAGCGGCCCGCGGTAAGGTCTTCGCTTTGGCCGATCGTGCAAGCCTCTTTTTGGTACTATTGGAAGGAATGTATAGTCAATAGTGGGCTTTTCCGGTTTCGAAGGAGCCTGCAGTTTCTTCATGGGATACATGAAATGGTTCCAGTAAAGAAAACATCCAAGGCGCGAAGAGACAAGCGTCGCTCACACCTTGCCTTAACGCGGGCCAACATGGTGGCTTGCCCCAAGTGCGGCGTGGCCAAGCTGCCGCACGCGGCCTGTGGTAATTGTGGTTATGTGAGCAGTGGTGTAGCCCTGGTGCTCAAAGAACAGGAGTCGTAAACTCCCATGCGAATAGGCATCGACGCGATGGGAGGGGACCATGCGCCTAAGGAGATCGTTTGTGGCGCGGTCGAGGCGGCTTCTGCGCTTGCTGAGCATGAGGTAGTCCTTGTAGGTGACCAGCGACGTATTGAGGAAGAAATTCGCCAGCTGGGTGCGCCGGAGGGCCAAGTCCGCATAGTGCACGCCTCTGAAACGATTGGTATGGATGAGATTCCGGTCGAGGCGGTTCGGCACAAAAAGGACTCTTCATTGCGTCGCCTAACCCAGTTAGCGGCCGATCGGGAGGTCGATGCAATTATCAGTGCAGGTAATACCGGGGCGCTGGCGGTGGCTGGTCAGTTGTATATCAAGCCGCTTACCGGTGTGGTTCGTCCGGGTATTGCCGTCGTAATTCCCTCTTTTACGGGGCCGATTACGTTGTGTGATGCTGGGGCCAACTTAGTTCCCAAGCCGCATCATTTAGTGCAATATGCGATTATGGCCAGCGCTTATGCACGCCATGTGCTCAAGGTGGAGCGGCCCCGGGTAGGATTACTCTCTGTGGGCGAGGAGCATGCCAAGGGCACTACCTTGGTTAAGCAGGGAAACGACTTGTTGCGAGCCTGCGATCAGATCAACTTCATAGGTAACGTGGAGGGGCGCGATCTGTTCCGCGGGACATGCGATGTGGTGATCTGTGACGGGTTCGTGGGGAATATTACCCTTAAGTTGGCTGAAGGGCTTTCGGAAGGGCTGATGAAAACGATTTCGAAGGAGATTGCCTTGGCTTCGCCCGAGTTGGCTCGGAATTTTGACCCGGTCATCAAGCGGGTCTGGGCCAACCATGATTACGCAGAATATGGTGGAGCTCCGCTGTTGGGTGTGGATGGGGCCTGCATTATCTGTCACGGCAGCAGCGACCATGTCGCCATTCGGAACGCGGTTCGGGTGGCGGTTGAATACTTGGAACAAGATTTAAATGCCATCATAGCCGCTGAGTTGGCGGAAGAGCCCGCCACGAAGCAAACACAATCAGCAAAGTGAAATAGATAGATGAGTAATCGACTGCCCTTTATGATCAGTGGTATTGGTAGCGTTCTACCCGATCGGGTTGTGACCAATGCGGATTTCGAGAAGTCGCTCGATACTTCGGACGAGTGGATTCGCACGCGGACCGGGATACGTGAACGGCGGTTAGCGGGGGAGGGGGAAAATACCCTCACATTTGCTTTGGAAGCATCGAAACGGGCCTTGGCTGATGCTGAGCTTACGCCCCAGGATCTGGATTTGATTGTGGTTGCGACTTCCACGCCGTATGTCCCGCTGCCAGCGACGGCCTGTTATTTGCAAAAAGAGCTGGGATGTCGGCATACAGCGGCCTTTGACGTATCGGCCGCCTGTAGCGGATTCGTTTACGGTCTGGTCAATGCGGCGAGTCTGATGCAGATGGGGCGCATTCAACACGCCTTGGTTGTTGGTGCGGAAACCATGTCCAGCATTACCGACTTTGACGACCGTTCTATTTGCGTATTATTGGGGGATGGAGCAGGTGCCGCGGTACTCTCCCCGGCGGATGATCAAGTCAGCGGTCTATACGATTACGATCTGGGGGCCAACGGAGAAGGAGCCCCTATGCTGTGGGTTCCAGGCGGGGGCTCCATGGAGCCGTTATCCCAGAAAGTACTAAACGAACGGCTGCAATATTTGAAAATGAACGGCCGGGAAGTGTATAAATTCGCCGTTACCAAGATGCAGGAAGTCATCCAGGAAACGGTTAAACGGGCCGGTATTACTGTGGAAGACCTAACCTTGATCGTGCCTCACCAGTCCAACCAGCGAATTATCGAATCTGTTGCTCATAAGCTGAAAATCCCGATTTCGAAGATGGTTATCAATATCGATCGTTGCGGTAATACGTCCGCTGCATCTGTGCCACTAGCTTTGGATGATGCGTATCGGGCAGGCAGGGTCAAGAAAGGTGATTGGCTTCTGCTGGCTGGCTTCGGAGCTGGTTATACCTGGGCTTCGGCCCTGTTTCGTCTGTAAGGAGATGCTTTAAATGGCCGCGATGGCGGTTTTATTTGCCGGTCAAGGTGCTCAATCAGTGGGCATGGGGCAGGATGTAGCCCAGGTTTCACCCGCGGCGGCTGAGGTTTTCGAACAGGCCAACCAAGTTGTGGGTTATGATCTGCGGCAAATTTGTTTTGAGGGTCCTGCCGAGAAGTTGGAACAAACGGACATCCAACAGCCGGCGATTTTTACAGCCGGTGTAGCTATTTGGAAGGCGATTAATGAAGGGCGGGATCTGCCGTCGGCTCCAGAGGCGATGGCCGGTCTAAGCTTGGGTGAATATACGGCCCTGTATGCGGCGGGGAGCTTGACTTTCGAAGACGCACTCAAGCTGGTAAAACGCCGTGGTGAATTGATGCAGGAAGCCGCTGCTGCTTCGCCGGGCGGGATGGTGACCGCTTTAGGCCTCGAGTTGGAACAGGTTGAGCAGATTTGCCGGACATGTTCGGAATATGGTTTGATCGGGCCGGCGAATTTTAATTGTCCCGGTCAGATCGTTCTTTCCGGGAAGAAACCGGCTTGTGAGCAGGCCGCCCGATTAATCGAAGAAGCCGGTGGGCGGGCTGTCATCCTGAAGGTGGCGGGGGCGTTTCACTCGCCTTTGATGCAGTCTGCCGCCGATGGTCTTGCAGAAATGTTGGCCCGTACGCCGATGCAATCGCCAACGGTTCCGGTGTTGGCCAACGTAGATACTGAACGGCACAGTGAACCGGATGTTATTCGCCGCCGTTTGACTGAACAATTAACCCAGCCGGTACGCTGGCAGGCGTCTATGGAAAAGCTCATCGCCCAAGGCGTCGAACGATTTGTTGAAATCGGTCCTGGCCGGGTGCTTACCGGATTGATGCGGAAAATTTCTCGTAAGATGCCGGTGGTGAACGTGAGCAACGTCGAGGGTTTGGAAAAAGTTTTGCGGCTTTCAGCGTAAGCGCCTGTTGTGGATGGATCAGATTGGCGTGAACCAGTTTGATTACCCGCTTGGCGACGCCGAGGGTGGCAGGTATAACAGGATTCGATGGACAGATGACAACTTAGTCGGAGACGAGCATAATGTCCTTGAAAAATCAAGTCGCAATTGTGACTGGTGGTGCCCGGGGTATCGGCCGGGAGATTAGTTTGAGCTTAGTAAGGCAGTCGGCTACAGTGGTGGCTGCCGATTTGAACGAGGAGGGTGTGCAGGCCTTGGCGGACGAAGTTGCCAAGGGTGACATGCCCGGCAAAGTGGTTCCCAAACAATTGGATGTGACCGACAAGGCGTCCGTGGAAAAGTTGGTTGACCAGGTCGCCGAGGAATTCGACAAAATTGATATTCTGGTCAATAACGCGGGTATCACTAAAGACGGATTGATGATGAATATGGAGGATGACCAGTGGGACGCGGTGATTAATGTGAATTTGCGTTCCGTTTTCCTCCTGACCCGGGCGGTGTCCCGCTATATGGTTCGGGCTCGATATGGCCGGATCGTTAACATGGCCAGTGTCTCCGGAATGATGGGCAACCCCGGGCAGGCCAATTATGCTGCCAGCAAAGCGGGTGTTATTGGTTTTACCAAAACGGTGGCTAAGGAATTGGCACGGCGGAATATCACCTGTAACGCTGTTGCCCCCGGATTTATCGCTACGGATATGACCGATGTTCTGCCGGACAAGGTCAAGGAGACGGTCAAACAGATAATTCCCAGCCAGAAGTTCGGTGAGGCTTGCGACGTGGCGGCGGCGGTTGCCTTTTTGGCAACGCCCGAAGCCAAGTATATTACGGGGCAGGTTTTGCCTGTGGATGGCGGGTTAAATATGTAGTCAGGAGCATGTGATTCGGATCGGGCAAGGTCTTGCTACCCGGCCGAATTTGGATATGGTGATGGAAATTTTGGGGACATCGGCCCGGCGAGCGGGCCATGGTTGGATACAAGGAGGATGCCGGTGACAGGCGAAGAGATTGAAGACAAAGTATTTTCTATCGTCAGCGAGCAAATGGCGGTAAACAGGGCGGAGATCACACGGGAAACGTCGTTTATTAATGATCTGAACGCCGATTCGCTGGATATCGTCGAGCTTGTTATGGAGTTCGAGGATAACTTTGACATGAGCATTCCCGACGAAGAGGCGGAGAAAATCCGCACGATCGGTCAAGCGATTGATTACATTAGCGAGCATCAGGGCAGTAGTTAAGGATCTTCGCTAAGCCGGTAGTACAAGCTCTAGAGTCATTCATCTTACCGCTGGCTGTTGGCAAAGAATTGCGCCGCTGGTGTTAGTTGTATTATTTGAATGCTCTTGAGGCTGATTGAATTTTCAGGGAACTGTGAGGCTGATACGCCAGAAGGTTTGGCATGGCAAAAAGGCGTGTGGTTATAACAGGTATGGGAGCGATTACTCCGCTGGGAAGCTCCGTGGAGAAGTTCTGGGATGGGCTCATCGCAGGTAAAGGCGGTGTCCATTCGATAACTCGTTTCGATTCCGAAGGCTTCGATAGCCGCTTTGCTGGTGAATGTTGGGATTTTGAGCCAACTCAATGGATTGAGCGCAAACAGATCAAGCGTTTGGATCGTTTTGCCCAATTCGCCCTGGCGGCGGCCATGGATGCTGTAGCTGACAGCGGTTTGGATTGCTCGAAGGAGGATCCCTATCGAATAGGGGTTATTACCGGATCGGGTATTGGCGGGATTTGGGAACTGGAGCAACAGCATCTGCGTTTGTTGAATAAAGGTCCCTCCAAGGTTTCCGCCTTCACCATTCCCAAGCTGATGGTCAACGCCGCCAGCGGGAATATTTCCATCCATTTTGGCGTGCGTGGACCGAGTACGGCCGTGGCTACCGCCTGTGCGTCAGCGACTAACGCCATGGGTGATGCTCTGCAATGTATTCATCGCGGGGAGGCGGATGTAATGATCACCGGTGGCAGCGAGGCAGCGGTGACCGCCTTGGGTGTTTCCGCCTTTAATGCCATGCATGCCTTGAGTACCCGTAATGATGATCCCGAGGCAGCCAGTAGGCCATTTGATAAAGACCGTGATGGTTTTGTTATGGCCGAAGGAGCTGGGATCCTGATCTTTGAAGAGCTTGAACATGCCCAGAAACGGGGAGCACAAATCTATGCGGAAGTGCTTGGTTATGGGATGACTTCCGACGGTGGGCACCTTACCCAGCCCGATGAGGAGGGCGTTAGTGCGGCGGAGGCCATGCGTAATTGTGTCGCTGATGCCGACATTGAACCTTGTGATGTGGATTATATTAACGCCCATGGTACGGCTACAATCTTGGGGGATATTTCAGAAACTCGGGCGATAAAAGCTGTTTTTGGTGATTACGCGCATAAGGTGTTAGTCAGCAGTACCAAGTCAGCCACCGGTCATTTGCTCGGAGCCAGCGGAGGCGTTGAGCTGATTGCCAGCGTGATGACAATTCGTAATCAGTGTGTTCCTCCAACTATTAACTTGGATAATCCCGATCCGAAGTGTGATCTGGACTTTGTTCCCAAGGAAGCGCGTGATTGGCCGGTTCGTGTGGCCATGAGTAATTCTTTCGGTTTCGGAGGACACAATGCTTGCATGCTGATCAGGGCTCCGCAGTGATCGAAAAAGCTGGCCAATTAAAGTAATGCAATCTTAACTACCGGCCTGTCAGGAAGATAAACCTGTACAGGCCGGTAGTCTATCAATCAAGTCCTTTCCAGAATCCGCCGATATCCCTATGTACCCTGTTGTGAGAAAAAGCGATGAAAAAGCCATTCATGTGGGGCGATTTTTACCGAAATTGATTTCATAGGCTCGGTTTTCAGCGGTAGTGAGTGTGGATGAATTATGTCCGAAAGCCAAGATGATATTGATGCCTTGTTGGCCGAAGTCAGCGATTTGGCTGCCGAAGCGGTCAATGATGTGGTCGGTGACCAACAGGATGAGGAGGCGGTGTCTCCTTCCGAGGCATTTTCCGCCGAACCGAACGCCACGCCATCGGCCGATTCCTCTGTCAGTACGAAGCCTGCGAAAAGATATAAAACCTCAGCCGGCTCTCCTTCGGCGGTGCCTTTCTATCGTTCCGATCAAGTTGAACGGATCCTCAATCTGGAAGTCCCCGTTATTGTGCGGCTGGCAGAGCGGATTATGATGCTATCCGAGGTGTTGAACTTGAGTAGCGGTTCGATTATCGAATTCGAAAAAAGCTCGGACAGCGAACTAGACCTGATGATCAACAATAAATGCATTGGGAAGGGGAATGCTGTCAAAGTCGGGGAGAATTTCGGCTTGCGTATTTCGCATATTGGTTCTGTCCAGGATCGCATCAAGGCCATGGGGGGGCAGGAAGATCAATAGGCATTTTTTCGTTTATTTAGAAAAGCTTTTCTATATGAAATACGCTTGACTTAGCCAAGAGCCACGGTGATAGTACATTTATGTTCACCGGTCATGTGGCACCATCGGCCTTTTACGGACACATCGGCGATCGCATTCGCTACTATCGCCAACAGATGAACCTGACCCAAACCGCGCTGGCCCGGCGGGCTAAAGTCAACCAGGGCTTTCTCAGTGAAATTGAGCGTGGCCGACGCAAACCTTCCTCTACTTCCCTTCAAGCGATAGCCGTTGCTTTAGACGTGCCACCTGCCGTTTTAATCGGAGAAGGTCCGGAGCATGATACCCCTCAACCTTTGGAAACCAGGGAGCTGCCTTTGTATGGGGCCATACCAGCCGGTTCGCCGGCACAATCACAGGAACAGATGGAAATGTTTCCCGTCCTTCGCCACCTCTGGGCTCCGAATCGCTATGTGTTGCGGCTCAGCTTCGATTCGATGGAGCCCACGCTCAAGCCTGGCGATTTAGTGTTGGTAGAATATCGCCCGGGAGTGAATCCCGTGCACGTGCAAGGACGAATATGTGCTTGCCTGGTGGACCACAATCCAACTCTTAAGCGGATTTCCGTAGAGCGGCGGGAAGCCAATCAAGTGGTGATTTTGCGGGGGGACAATCCGGCGGTACCACCTATGCTTTTGGATCATACTCGCGAGTTCTCAATTCAGGGTATTGTTACCCATTTGGTCAGTCGGGGTCTGTGATTTCTCATTAATTGCCTGCTTTTCAGAGTGGCATCAAGATGCTTGAAGCACTGTTGACAAAAGTGCTTTCTTGCGTGTCACTTTTTTTAAAACGGACGACAGGCTTGTTTTTACGGTGAATGCATTTTGACGAAAGATCCGCGAGGTTATGCGCCGTTTATCCATTTCTTAATTTACGAAAGAACGTTACCGGGCTGCTTTTCTATAGATCTTATCACTGAATTATCGTTTCGCCATCTCACTTTCCTCCGGTAGCGTGATATGGGGTGGGTTTGTACCGAGGGGGATGAGCGGGGGTCCGTACGAGCGGATTTTGGGAAATATTCCACAAATTTTATAACTTCATACAAAAAAGATGTTTACATCGACGAGCGGCTTGGTGTGTCACCAATCGCCAGCGATTGCTTGTAAGTGTTTGTATTTAATGTATTTACATTGTTTTTGGGTTTTAGCGAAAAGTCCTCAATCGCGGTGAAATTCGGGGTCTTAGAAAGCCGGGAAAAATCTTGATTGCCGAAAACCATTGCAGTAGAATAAGTTACGCTCG
>CAZMVS010000356.1:0-9399 GCA_964569525.1 uncultured Planctomycetales bacterium | reverse complement strand
ACCTTGCTGAGTTCGTCATCACGCTGTTCGTCAATCAATTTCTGAACAGTCGGATTGGAATACATGATCTCGACCGCCGGAACACGCGGAACCTTGGGCTTTACGCTCGGTAACAGCTTCTGACAGATAATCGCCTTCAAATTGAAAACCATGGTTTGCCGAACCAACTCCCGGGAACCTTCCGGCAACAGGTCCAACACACGGTTGATGGTCTGTGAACTGCTTGACGCGTGCACCGTTCCAAAAACCAAGTGGCCTGTTTCCGCCGCGTTACAGGCGGCCATGAAGGTCTCCTCGTCCCGCATCTCGCCAACCAATACCACGTCCGGATCCTCTCGCATGAGATACTTCAAAGCATCCTGGAAATTCCGTACGTCAACACCAACCTCACGCTGATTAATCAGGGCTTTCTTGTCCGTGAATAAGTATTCAATCGGATCCTCAATTGTCACAATATGGCAGGCCCGGTGGGCGTTGATGTAATCCAAAGCGGCAGCAATGGTCGTCGATTTACCCGAACCGGTAATTCCCGCCAGCAACACCAGGCCCTGGTGAAACTCCGTGATGCGATAAATGCTTTGCGGCAAATTCAAATCGTCGAAATTAAGAATGTTCTTATTCACCCGCCGGGCCGCCACACTCAATGTTCCCCGCTGGCGGAAAATATTTACCCGGAAACGGTCCGATCCTCCCAATTGATACGCAAAGTCCGACGCACCGTTTTCCTCCAGCTGTTTGATCTGTCGTTCATTCATTACCTCAAACCAAAGGTCCTCTACCTGCTGAGCCGACAACGGTTCACCTTTCAAGGGACGTAAATCCCCCCCCAAGCGAACGTGTACCCGGGAGTCAGACTTGAAGTGAAGGTCCGATGCCTCCTTTTCCACCACGTACCACAAATACTTGTGAATCCGTGGCTCTGACTTGGCCTCGGCGGATACCTGCTCCGGGGCCGCCTGTTCAATCGGTGCCTCCACGCCGTTCTCTACTTTGTCCTTGGTATCTGCCATCGCCTCTACTCCATAGAGTTGAATGTCCTTACAACCGCACGGGAATGCCGCGATCGGCCATTAGTTTCTTCGTTTCACGTATCGAATACGTGCCAAAATGGAAAATGCTGGCTACTAACGCTGCGTCCGCTTCCCCTTTCGTAACCGCATCCGCCAAATGCTCAGGACGACCCGCCCCCCCGGATGCAACCACTGGTATGCGCACCGCCTCGCTTACTGCCCGGGTGATCTCTAGATCATATCCGTCTTTCGTTCCGTCCGCATCCATACATGTCAATACGATCTCACCCGCCCCCAGACGTTCGATCTCTTTAGCCCAGGGAACAGCCTCCAATCCCGTTGGTGTCCGGCCCCCGTTAATATGCACTTCCCAAATCTCCCGACCGTTACGCATAACCCGCTTCGGATCAATATTGACTACCGTACAACAACGCCCGAAACGCCGAGCGGTTTCCGTTACCACCTCCGGATTCACCACGGCGGCGGTATTAATAGACACCTTTTCCGCCCCCGCCTGCACCAGCCGGGTCACATCCTCAATATTACGTATTCCGCCACCCACGGTGAAGGGCATAAAACACTCTTCCGCGACCCTCTTCACTACATCCAGAATAATATCCCGTTTTTCGTGACTGGCGGTAATATCTAAAAATACCAGCTCATCCGCACCTGCTTCTTCATATCCGCGGGCCACCTCCACCGGATCCCCCGCATCACGCAAATTCACAAAATTGATGCCTTTGACCACTCGGCCGTCATGTACATCAAGACATGGTATAATTCTTTTAGCTAACATTTAAATCATTCGCCTGCCTGGATCCGAAGAATGAATGGTCTAATCGCTGTGCTTTAAATTCTTAGTTTATTTTCCGGGAAAACCGAAAAACCTCTTAAACTCCCATCTTAAACGATCTTAGCTTAGTTCTTCAAGATTCGTGGCGCCCTCAATCAATAATCCAAACGAGAAATTTATTCCTCACCCTGCCTCTTTAACAACCTTATCTATTATATTCGCAAAACCATGCCTACTCCTCTTAATTCGCAAGAATGATGGTGAGCGGCCAGCGGCCCCTCAATAACTAAATCCCTCGAATAAAATGAAATCATGGAATTCGAGCTTCCCCATACAAATAATAGGTGCGTTTTTTAATGATGATTCTCAAACATGAAAATTGTAAATTATCATCCCTCTCTGCTGGAATACTGACAAAATGTATCCCGCAGACGGTCCTTAAAGAACGGGACAGGCGATTGCTATAATGAAAAGTCTGTCCCCATGCTGCCATAGGAGTATCCCGGTGAGTAAATCTTCAAGCCAATTAGCAGCCAACCCCTTGCGTCGTGACCTCCCTCCAAGTTTGGTCCCCCCGCCCTGCTGCCTGGTACTCTTCGGGGCCACTGGGGACCTGGCCAAACGCAAATTGATACCCGGATTATACAACCTCGCCCGCCAGGGTCTGCTGCCGCCCGGTTTCACCATTCTCTGTGCCGCTCGCCGCCCTTTCTCCGACGACCAATACCGCGAAATGATCTACGAGGAAATCAAAAAACACTCCCGTCTACCGGTACTCCCCGAACTGTGGCAGAATTTCGCCCAGTCCATCTTCTACCATCAACTGCAATTCAACCAGCCAAAAGATTACCTCGCCCTGCGAGAAAAACTAATCCGCCTCGACACCGACCACATGACCGGGCGAAACATCCTCCATTACCTCGCCGTCTCACCGGAATTTTTCACCAATATCAACCTCCAGCTGCACAAAGCAGGCCTGACTCAACCCACCGGCGACCAATCCTGGACTCGGCTCGTCATCGAAAAACCCTTCGGCCATGACCTGGACAGTGCCATTGAACTCAACAACGCTCTCCATACCGGCTTCGAAGAAAACCAGATTTACCGCATCGATCATTACCTCGGCAAAGAAACCGTCCAAAATATATTGGCACTCCGCTTTGCCAACGCCATCTTCGAACCCTTGTGGAACCACCGCTACGTGGACCACGTCCAGATCACCGTGGCCGAACGCGACGGCATGGAAGGACGACGCGGTCAATATTTCGATACCACCGGCACCACCCGCGACATGGTTCAGAACCACATGATGCAACTGCTCTCCCTGGTGGCCATGGAACCCCCTGTTTCTATGGACGCCCGTTCCATCCGCGATGAAAAAGTCAAGGTCCTTCGCGCAGTCCGACCTCTGATCAATCAGAACGCCCAATGCACCTGCGTGCGCGGCCAATACGGCCCCGGCTCCTTTGCAAGCAAACGAACCCCAGGCTATCGCGAAGAATACGGCGTCGATCCCCAATCAACTACTGAAACATACCTCGCCTTGCGCCTGTATATCGATACCTGGTGATGGTCACAGGTCCCCTTTTATCTGCGTACCGGCAAACGCCTACCCAAACGGGTTACCGAAATCGCCATCCAGTTTCGCAGCCCGCCAATGGCCATGTTCAATAAGCAGGAACAAGTCCGCTGCATCAAAAACCAACTGGTACTCCGCGTTCAACCCGACGAAGGTGTCTCCCTTTCCTTCGGAGCCAAAGTCCCCGGTATGCGCATGCGTCTCGAAGAGGTCGCCATGGATTTCAATTACGGCCACAGCTTCGCCGGAGCCAGCCCCGAAGCCTACGAACGCCTCCTGCTCGACGCCATGCTCGGCGACCCGACCCTTTTTATTCGCTCCGACGAAGTGGAATACGCCTGGCGGATCATCACCCCGCTATTAAAAGCTTGGCAATCGCCGTCACCTCCCCACCTGCCTAATTACGATGCGGGCACTTGGGGACCACTTGAGGCCGACGCCCTCATCGCCCAAACCGGTGGCAAGTGGCGGCGGTTGTAAAATTGTAAAGTAGATCACACAACGAATACGCTGCTGAAAACGGATGAAAAACTTGCTCAACGAAACAAACCATCCGCTGATGAGCCCGGAAGGTGCCCCGCTCAATAATCCGGGCGATATTGAAAAAACGCTGGCTGATATGTGGAAACCCCCGCAAAACCGCCAAGTCCTCACCGTGGCCACCCGCATCTGCGCCGCCAACCTCATTGTGGTCACCCGCCCCGAAGACTGGCACAATCTCAACAACGACCTCGGTGAACTATCTACCCTGTTTCCCACCCGCACTATCGCCGTCATACTCCACGAAAACGAGAGCGACTTCCCCCCACCGCAAACAAGCTCCATCCACGCGTCCGTATCAGCCATCTGTCACATACCGCTGCCCGGCCGACCACAAGTCTGTGCCGAACAGATCGTACTACACAATCGCCTGGATCAAACCTTCGACCTGCACCACACCATTCTACCCATGCTCGAAGCCGATCTGCCCTGCCTGTTGTGGTGGCGTATTGATACACCGCAAGCCGGCGACCTTTGCACCCACCTTGAAAAACTTACCGACAGGATTATCTTGGACGCCGGCTTGGCAGGCCTTCAATCCTTGGAAACCAAAACCGCACCCACCGTTCGCGAACTCGGCTGGTATCGAACCTACCCTTACCGCGAACTGATCGCCCAGATGTTCGACAAGGCCCCCGCCGACACTTTTGCCAGAATTCACCGCCTGTCTATTGAAATCCCCTCCAACAACACCGACCAACTAATAGAGGCCTTCTGGTTAGTCGCCTTTATTGCCGGCCAACTCAATTGGCAACCGCTGGAAACAACCGGCCCCGGCCAATACCTCTTTAGCGGCATAAACTGCAACGTCGAGGTCACCATCACGGGCCCCATCGACGAAACAAAATCTCAAACCCCCGGCCTGCAACAATTAACGATCGAAAGCAACGGCCATACCTTTATGATTTGCCGGTGCTGCCCCGATACCCACGAATATCGGGCCGTCATCTGCGATCAACGGTTATGTGAAATACCCCGATGCCTGCAAGTGCCCCGACAATCACGCGGCGAAGCATTGGCATCAGCGGCGACCGGCCGGACGCGGGATTACGCCTTCCAACGAGCGGCCCCTGTTGCCGCTTGGCTGGCCAAGGATATCAGTCAATAATAAAAACGGACGACGCAGGATAACCCACCGGACTCGACTTCCAATCTACTATCTTCGTCACAACAGATCCCCTACCCCCCCTCCAGCCTTAGTTTGAAAAAAAGTAAGGAAGCAATCCATGCCCAGCAATAAGATTATCAAGATGTGCGAAGGAAATGATGCCAGGATAAATTAACTGACGTAGGGAGTTTGGTGAGCTGGGGTTTCAATATAGACAGCCGTAAAAAAGCACGGCATCAACCAAGAAAGGAGCAAGACATTCATCCTGACTCCTTTTCTTAGCTGACGTTTTTTTGACCCGCAAATAAAGCCCATCAACAATTAAAGTAAAGTTCATATTCTTCAGGCGTGGGCGCGTGGTAAACCTTGGCGGCTTCGGCCTGTTTGATCGAAATCCAGAGGTCGATCAACTCGGGGGAAAATATGGGTTTGAGGTATTCGTTGTCCTTCTGCAGACCATCAAGTACGGCACGCAGGTTCAAAGGAAACTGCTGACCTTCTGCGTGTGACACGCCCACGTATCCTTCCGTTACCGGATCAAGTCCGTTCTTGATCCCGTCGATACCCGCTAGCAGCATGGCGGCAAGCATGAAATGGCTGTTGGCAGTGGCATCACCAGTACGATATTCAATCCGCTCATCACCTTTCTTGAGGTACCCGGGCACACGCACGGACGCTTCGCGGGAAGCCTTGTCCAACGTTGCGCAGACAGGTGCTTCATAACCGGGAACCAGTCTTTTGAATGAGTTGGTGCTGGGGTTGCTGAACGCAAGGAGTGATCCTGAAAGACTGTGTTTGAGGAGACCGGCAGTATACTGCAGGGCTGTTCTGCTCAAACCGAATATCTCTTCGCCTGAAAAAACGGTCTTCCCCCGTTTTTCAAGAAACTGATGCACGTGCAACCCGTTGCCCGGCGCTTTGTTGATCGGCTTGGGCATAAAGGTTACGAAAACATCGTTTTCCTTCGCGATATTTCGGATGATCCACTTGGCGATGGCAACTTTGTCGGCCGCATCAACGGCGGAAAGAAAGTCGAATTCCAGCTCCACCTGAGCGGCCCCGACTTCGTGATGATGATATTTTACCGGAACACCGATCGTGGACAGGGCTTTCACGATTTTATTGCGAAAATCAAAGTAGCGATCATCCGGGTAGCTGCGATGATAACCACGGTGGATATTAAAGCGCGGCAAATCGTGATAGTCCGGCCCAATACCTTCGGAACTCTGCAAACGGAAACAGGCCTGTGCATAATCAGTCACGTAGTGTACATCGTCCAGCACATGGAACTCCAGTTCCATCAGCATCTTGGCTTCATCCGCAACACTTTTGGAGCGGAGTAGGTCGATAGTATTGGCCAGGACTTTTCGCGGATACATTTCATAGATGTCTCCGTCCATTGTCCGTACATCACACAGGGCATGCAGAATAACGCCGTCGGGACGCTTCTCGGCAAATGCGGTTGCCATGTCCGGAATAGCCACCATATCCGATTTTGCAACCTTTGCGAAACCATAGTTCGACGCATCAAATCCGACTCCCTCCTTCAGCACCTTTTCACAAACGTAGCCCTTCGGGATTGTGACTGAGCGGATGCTGCCGTAAATGTCGAGCATCATGAAGTCAACATAGTCAATATTGTCGAGCTTTCCATTGTAAGACGTGAATACCATAGTAGAGATTCCTTCCAGTTATACTTCATCCTAAAGAATACAAACTCGGTGTTCTGTTGGTAACCTTCCCTCTCCGCATGTATCAATCGTGATTCAAATTTTGATTCGCGGACCGATCAACCTCGGCTTCTTTCCCCAGCACTTTCTGGAGGGGTTTCGAATTCGGGGTTATGGATCGTCAAAAAGTGTATCACCATGACATGAAAAGAAAATTTATGGTAAGACAGGATGTAAGTCAACGGTATTCCACCCTGGAAAGGAAAAACGCTTCCCCAACAGCGTAAGATCAACTAGCCCGATTTATTTATGGAAATTTTTGCCGGCATTCATAATGCTCTTCAAATAGGAGAGTTACATCACAAAATTAGATGTTGACAATTGACGGGATGAAATTGTCCGGCACGATGATTTTTTCGTCCGGCGAGGAAGCGACAGCGATTTGCCACAGACGTATTCGTTATACGTCAAGGAAAAATCGGCGGCTATGACATGGTTTTTTGTTCTCGGACCAGACTGATTGGCCGGATAAAAAAAGCAGATGAGTACCATATTGACAGGGTTTGCTGCGGGCGGTACGGTCCGGGCACGCTAAAAATCAATTGCGTCGCACTAAGAGGATGGATATCTCGCGTGCTCAAACGCTGCAACGCCCGACGTGGGATATTTAAGAATGACGGTGACTAGCCGACCTTCAAGACCGTGCTGGACGAACAGCCGGGCGCGGGATTACGCCTTCCAACAGGCAGCCCCTATTGCCGCTTGGCTGGCTGAGGATATCAGTCAATAATAAGAACAAGGAACGCGGGATAACCCACGGGATTCGGTCCTCAATATATCTTCGCCATGATAAATACCCCGTTTCCCGACTTCAGTTTGTAAAAAGTAAGGAAGCAATCCATGCCCAACAAAACAATCAAGATGGCCTCTATCGGGGGAGGAATGTTCGGCCGGAACGTCGTTCTTCGCAAACTAGCTGACGTGCAGCATTGTGGCATCACCCCTTACCTGGGAACAGCCGGCCTCGACCACCACGCCCGCGAGTTTAATAACGTGGATTTCGAACTGGTAGCCATCGGCGAGCGCTTCGAAGAACCCGCCCACGCCCTCGTGCAGGATTTTCGCAACTGGGCACACGGCGCAAATCCCAAACCCTATTTCGGCGAAACCCCCTGGATCGACATACTCGACGAACAGAAACCGGACGTACTTTTTGTGGCCACTCCCGATTCCCTGCACGCCGCCCCAATCCTCGCCGCCCTTGAACGCGGCGTTCACGTGGTCACCGAAAAACCGCTCACGCTGTTCACCAGCGAAGCTCAAGCCATTGTCGACAAAAGCAAACAGGCCAGCCTGGTCGTAGCCGTCGATATGCACAAACGCTACGACGCTTTTCTACGCAGTGCTTTTGTTGACCTCGTCCCTCAGGTGGGCACTCCCCTTTATGGCCGGGCCGTGCTCGAAGAACCCCTGAAGGTCTCTACCGAAATTTTCAAATGGGCAGCCACCAGCAATCCCTTCAGTTACGTCGGCGTCCATTGGACCGACCTGTTCGGCTACTACCTGAACATCAAACCGGTCTCCCTGCACGCCGTCGGACAGAAACAATTACTCGTTAACTGGAAAAATGAACGCAATCCGAATGGCATCGATACTTTCGATTCCTTGCAGGTCACCGTGCAATACGACAACGGCATGAGCGTCCAATACGTGAACGCCTGGATCAATCCCGACGACTTTGAAGGCCCGGTCAACCAGGAAATGGAGATCATCGGCACCAACGGCCGGGTCTTCGTTGACCAGCAGGACCGTGGCATGCGCTCCTGCATCACGGGCCAAGGCATGCGCACCCACAATCCCCATTTCCAGGCCGAGGTACCCCGAAAAGGCTCATCCAATAAAGACGATAACGCCTGTATCGGTTACTGCGGCGATTCCCTGGTCGCCGGGCTGGACGCCGCCGCTCGGGTTCGTCTCGGATTAGCCCGATCTCAGGATTTGCAGGGAACTTACCCCGATGCGGAATCCTCCCTGCCCACCGTGGCTTTGCTGGAAGCCGCCGAAAAAGTGGCCCAGGCCAACCTCGACTACCTGGCCGCTGGCCGCGGAGTACCCGTATCCGCCCGATTCCATCAGAATTTCAACTTCGAATTGCTCGACCCAATTGCTTCAACCGAAGGAAACCGAGGATAAACTATGCCTCAAACGGCCTCCCGACTGCAAAACAACCAGCGCATCGCTATGACCGGCCGACGGTTTCCGGATGGCCTGCCCATCAACATCCAGGCCGAAAACGGATGGATCACCAAAATGGAATCTTCCTATGCCCTCGAAGAGCCGGAAGATACCCAACGGTGGATCGTCCCCGGATTTTTTGATTTACAGGTTAACGGCTTCGCGGGAAAAGGATTCACCGAAAAAAATCTCGATACCGAAGGTGTCAGCCAAATCGCCCGCTCTGTTCTGGAAACCGGCGTCACCCATTTCTTGCCCACCATCATTACCGCCAACCTGGATGAAATGTGCACGCAACTGTCGGTCATCGCCCAAACCATTCAACATGATCCTCTGGTGGAATTCATGTGTCCGGGCATTCACGTGGAAGGCCCCTTCCTCAATCCGGACGATGGCCCGCGTGGCGCCCATCCCCGCGAACATGTCCGCCCACCGAATTGGGAAGATTTCGCCCGCCTGCAAAC
>CAZMVS010000355.1:0-13186 GCA_964569525.1 uncultured Planctomycetales bacterium | reverse complement strand
ACGCGGGAATGCGTCACCTTCACCCCGCAGCGATCACAAATGATACCCTTGTGCTTGGTGCCCTTGTATTTCCCGCACGCGCATTCCCAGTCGCGCTCCGGCCCGAAAATACGCTCGCAGAAAAGACCATCCTTTTCCGCGCGGTACGTACGATAATTGATCGTCTCGGGTTTCTTGACCTCCCCGAAAGACCAACTGCGAATGTCGTTCGGAGACGCCAGCGAAATCCGAACACTACCATAATCGTTAATGCGATCGTAAATGTTATCTGCCATTTTCAGAATCCTTTGTGGTTTGAATGATCACCACCGATTCAATCTATGACCATTATCCGACGGCGACCATCAAATCAGCCCGCCGTCGGTGGTTTTACTCTACCCTTAGCCGACGCGGTTCTTCTCTAACTGGATGTTCATGCCCAGTCCCTTGATCTCGTTGCACAACACATCAAAGGAAACCGGCGTACCCGCCTCCAACGTGTTGTTACCCTTGACCATCGACTCGTAAATCTTGGTCCGGCCTTCCACGTCGTCACTCTTGACCGTAAGCAATTCCTGGAGGATGTAAGCTGCCCCGTAGGCCTCCAAACCCCAAACCTCCATCTCACCGAACCGCTGACCGCCGGTACGGGCCTTCCCGCCCAACGGCTGCTGGGTAATCAGCGAATAGGGACCGGTCGAACGGGCGTGAATCTTGTCATCCACCAGGTGGTGCAGCTTATTCATGTAAATGTAGCCCACCGTCACCGGCTGATCGAAAGGTTCACCCGTCCGCCCATCGTGGAGCGTAATCTTGCCTCCCTTAGGCATCTCCACTAACAGTTCGCGAGTCTGACCAGCCTCCTGCGTCGCTTCGGAATCCACCACCCGTTGGCGAACATACTCATTGGCCTGCTTAACACAGCTGGTTATCTCCTCTTCCTTGGCCCCGTCAAAAACCGGAGTCACCGCCTGGAAACCAAGCACTGCCGCCGCCCAGCCAAGGTGCGTCTCCAAAATCTGCCCCACGTTCATTCGCGAAGGCACACCCAATGGGTTCAACAGAATATCCACCGGTGTCCCATCCGCCAGAAACGGCATATCCTCTTCCGGCAGAATACGGGCGATAACACCTTTATTCCCGTGCCGGCCAGCCATCTTGTCACCCACCGCCAACTGCCGCTTGGTGGCCACGTAAACCTTGACCATCTCCAAAACGCCGCTCGGCAACTCATCACCCCGCTTCATGTGGGCGACCTTGCGATCCCGCTCCTCGGCAATCTCCTCAATCCGCGGCCAATACCGATCCACGATTTTCCGAGCATCCTTACGGGCCGAGGCCGGCTTGATCCATTTCAACTCCCCGGACTCAACCTGAGCACCAAAAGCCTCCACCTGCTCTAGAATTACCTCCGTCGATTCGGACATACCGACCTTCTGTTTGGTCGACGGATCAACCATCATCTGGCCAGTCGTCTCGTTTATCTCGTGACAAAGTTTCCGGAAAATGTCCGCCAGCTTCTCGTCTTGGGACTTCTTGTAATCCCTCATCTGCTTGTTCAGCTGCTTCTTCTGTTCATCCGTCAGGTGCATCCGACGACTAAACCACTTGGTGTCGATCACCACACCCTCTTCACCGGCCGGCAACTCCAACGAGTCGTTTTTCACATCCTCGCCGGCTCGACCGAAAATCGCATACAGCAGCTTCTCTTCCGGAGATAATTCGCTCTTACTCTTGGGACTGACCTTGCCTACCAGAATGTCCCCCGGACCCACACGAGTCCCCGCCCGAACAATCCCGTTCTCGTCCAAGTTGGCCAGCGCCCGCTCGGAAACATTGGGAATATCCCGGGTGAATTCTTCCCGGCCCAGCTTGGTCTCGCGAATCTCAACGTCATATTCATCAATATGCACACTGGTAAAAGTATCCCGCTTCAGCAAACCCTCGCTGATCAGAATAGCGTCCTCGAAGTTATAACCGTCATAGGTCATAAAACCGACCAGCACGTTCCGCCCCAAGGCCAACTCGCCTTGGGCACATCCCGGCCCGTCCGCAA
This sequence comes from uncultured Planctomycetales bacterium, assembly GCA_964569525.1. Taxonomy (GTDB): domain Bacteria; phylum Planctomycetota; class Phycisphaerae; order UBA1845; family PWPN01; genus JAAYCU01. Next base: position 11,151 of record CAZMVS010000355.1, on the reverse strand, counting down.
TAATCTGACTTTCCTCGACCTTGTCGCCTAACTTGACGATAGGCCGCTGGTTCAGGCAGGTCCGCTCGTTCAAGCCTTGAAACTTACGCAACGGATACTCATCCGTGCCGTCAATCACAATATGCGAGGCATCTACTGCCGTGACCGTCCCGCCCTGTTTGGCCCGAATTACCATGCCACTGTTCTGGGGAATCATCTTCTCCATACCGGTGGCCACAACCGGAGCCTCCGTCCGCAATAGCGGAACCGCCTGACGCTGCATGTTCGATCCCATCAACGCACGGTTGGCGTCGTCATGCTCCAAAAACGGAATCAACGCCGCCGACACACCCACCGTTTGCTTGGGTGAGATGTCCACGCAATCAATCTCTCCACCATCCACCGTGGACAAGTCTCCGTTGACTCGGGCGTATTGCATGCCTTCACGCACCTTGCCCGTCTGATGTTCCACCACGTCCGGCGGAGCCAAAACGCCACGCATCTCCTCGTCCGCCCGCAACAACGCAACCTGACCGTTTACCTTACCCTTTTCAACCTTACGGTAGGGCGTAACCAGGAAACCGTAATCGTCCACCGTGCTGTAAATGCTCAGCGAGGCAATCAACCCGATGTTGGTTCCCTCCGGCGTTTCGATGGGACAGATACGACCATAGTGACTAATATGCACGTCGCGAACTTCGAAACCGGCTCGCTTCCGATTCAAACCGCCCGGCCCCAAGGCCGACAATCGCCGCTCGTGCGTCAATTGGCTCAGCGGGTTGGTCTGGTCCACGACCTGCGATAATTCGCCGCGTCCGAAGAAAAACTCAATACTCGAGGAAATACTCTTGGAATTAACCAACTCGGCCAAACGACTGATGGTGTCCGGATCTTTCAGACTCATCCGTTCCTGGACCGTCCGCCGCAATTTCAAAAAGCCCTTACGCATCTCGTCAGCGGCCAACTCGTCAATCGTTCGCAGCCGCCGATTGCCCAAGTGGTCAATATCATCCACCTGGTACATGGGATCACCACTACGCAAAAGCAGGAGATAACGCAAAGAATTAACGATATCCTCCGCCCGTAGCGTCATGGCCGACTCGTCAATACTCTGGTTGAACTTGCGGTTCAAACGGAATCGGCCTACTCGCCCGAGACGATAACGGTTTTCGTCAAAAAACTTCTCCGCAAACAGCTTCTCAGCTTTTTCCTTCTGCGGCGGATTGCCCGGACGAAGCCGCTGGTAAATCTTCAACAAGGCGCTCTCGTAATCTGTACAGCCATCCTCGGCCATGGTGTTGAGAATCAACGGATCCGCAACTTGGTCAATCGCCTGCACCGTCTTGATATCCGACTTTTGAATTCGACTGACCGCGTCGCCCAACTGGCAGCCACCCTTGACTATGACCTCCCCGGTCTCCTCGTCAATGATGTCATGAACCGCGTACATGGTCGCCTTCAAACTGCCCGCCCGGGTGTTCTTGATCTTCTCCCCGTAGAAAGTACGGATCAAAGCCTCGTTGGTAGCCAATTCCGGATCCATGCACCGCAAAAACGTGGTGGCCGGTATCTTGGACGATTGATCGATCCGTACCACCAGAAGATCCTTCTTGGTCACGTTGATCTCGATCCAACTGCCCCGCTCGGGAATGACCCGGCAGGCATGCAGCGCTCGGTCACCCTCCGCCTGGTGCTTGACAAAGTCCACCCCCGGGCTGCGGTGCAACTGGTTCACAATCACCCGCTCGGCACCGTTGATGATGAACTCACCACCTCCCAGCATGATGGGCAACTCACCCAGGTAAATCTCGTCCTCGGTGATCTCGTCCTTGTCCTTGCGGATCAGCCGAACTCGAATCCGAAATGGCATCCCGTAGGTCAGCCGAAGTTGCCGACACTCGTCCGGCGTGTAGCGAGGTTTGCCCAACGAGTACGAAATATACTCCAAGGACATGTTCCCATCATAGCTATCAATGGGAAAAACCTCTTTCAATAATCCTTCCAGGCCAAGCCCCGACCGCTTTCCCGGCTCGGTATCCAGCTGCAAAAATCGCTTGTACGACTCCGTCTGAATCCGAGTTAGATCGGGCAACGGCGCCGCATCGCCTATTTTTCCGAAACTTCGAACCTCTTGAACCTTCAGCATGGAAGCGTTTCCTTTCTTGCAAACGCCATGATGGAAGGTGATTCAGCCCGCAAACACGGGCTCACCTGACAATTCGTCCGCCCCGTGACTTCAACCGCCGCCTCAGCCGGTGTGCTTCATCAAACAATACACTCCTCTTCCCTGATCTCTTCAGGAAGACGAAAAACCTGCTGAACGAACGGCAGTACCTTGTTGTTTCAGGACAGGATCCAACACGAAGCAATCTGGTGGACTGACGGTCCTGTAGAGCCGGCAACGTTTCCACCGACACGCCAGTCGATCCCGCTCCGCGAGGGAAGGAATAATAACATCAATAACATCTGGAACTCGATCGGCCGCCGCGCTTAACCACCCCGGAAAATAAATTACATCCCGACCGACACTCAGCCCCAGAAAGCAAAGCGGATTCGCTATTCTCTTGGCCCGAATCCTCAAGCTCATGCGATCACCCTCGCGATCCTTCTCCCGAGGGCGTTCGCAGGAGCTTGAAGCTCCTGCTAAAAATATCAAACCGGACATCCCGACGCTGCTCGCCGTCGAATCCGATGAATATCCTTACTTGATCTCCACAACGCCGCCGGCCTCTTCGATCTCCTTCTTGAGGCTCTCGGCGTCTTCCTTGGGAAGACCTTCCTTGACCGCCTTCGGCGCGCCTTCCACCAATTCCTTGGCCTCTTTCAAACCAAGACCCGTCGCAGCCCGGACCACCTTGATCACCTGGATCTTCTTGTCACCGGCTTCCTTCAAAACCACGTCGAATTCGGTCTTCTCTTCGGCAGCTTCTGCTTCACCACCACCAGCACCGGCTCCCGGAGCCATCATCACCGCTCCGCCGCCTGCCGGCTCAATCCCGTACTCTTCCTTCAGGCAGTCCACCAACTCCTGGGCCTGCTTCAACGTCAGACCAGTCAGCTTCTCTGCCAATTGCTTCGTCTCTTCACTAAATTCCTTCGTCGCTACTGCAGGTTCTTCCGCCATTGATCCCAACTCCATCCTTCTATTGTATGCAATCACATCCGCTGCCTGATAGGTGGCGTCCCGCTGACACCATTTAACCCACACGGGCCAATCTGCAGCAGTCCGAACAGATTGCCAACTTATACTGAATTTTTTATCTGTCGCCGCCTACCTAAGCAGTCAGCATCTTTTATCTTCAAAGATTTAGAAAACCGTTCAAACGCCCTGACGACCCTGAATGAGGAAAATCCTCCTTCAGAAACTTATTCACCCTCTTCCTTCTCCGCCATGGCCTTGAAGCAGCCGGCCAACCGTCCTCCCGGACCTGCAAGACAACCCGCCAAACGGGCTGCCGGCCCCATAATCTGACCGGCCAACTCGCTGAGCAGCTCCTGCCGCCCTTTCATCTTGGCCAGGCAATCCACTTCAACCAACTCCGGATCGCCTTCCAAAATCCCCAATTTCAATTCAAGCGTAGGGTATTCTTTCTTCAACTCTACCAGCGTCTTGGCCAGATCAATAGCCGACATCTCGTCCTCGCTGGTCACCAACGCACACGGCCCCTCCATGGCCTTCCCTAAAGGAGACAAAGCCGTCTCCGCAAACGCCCGACGGGCCAAGCTGTTCTTTACCACCTGCACACGGATATTCTTCTCTCTCAAGGCGCCTCGGAATCTATTGGCCGAGACAGCGTCCATCCCAATGATACTCACCGTACAAGCGCTGTCCTTGTCCTTAAACCGCTGGCTGTAATCCTGAGTCATCAAATCCTTAATGTACTTACTCATCGCTTCGCCGCCTTTTATTGTTACACCGCCCCTTCAGCGAACGGTCAATCGAATTCCCTCAATCTCCTGCTTCTTCCACCAAAACTTCCTGCTGACTCCAACCTCAAACCACTGATCAGCCCACTAATCCATCTCGACTTCTACGCTGGGCGTCATCGAAGCAGACAAATGAATACTCCGAATGTACTGCCCCTTCGTAGCCTGTGGCTTAATCTTGCGAATGTGACTGATAAACGAGCGAATATTCTCTTCCAACAACTCCGGTGAAAAACTGGCCTTGCCCACGATGGCGTGAATGTTTCCGCCGGCGTCATTGCGGTACTCCAGCTTGCCCGCCGCATAATCCTTCACCGCTTGGGACACCTCCTGGGTTACCGTTCCCGACTTGGGCGAAGGCATCTTGCCCTGGGGACCCAAGACCCGACCAAGCTTGCCCACCTTGCCCATCATCGAAGGATGAGCAACCGCCACGTCGAAATCCATCCAACCATCCTGAATCTTCTTGATCAAATCGTCCCCGCCGGCCTCCATCGCACCGGCCTGCTTGGCTTCATCCACCGTTTCATCAGGGCAAAAAGCAATGACCCGCTTGGTCTTGCCAATCCCATTTGGCAATGAAAGCGAACCGCGAAGCATCTGGTCCGCCTGCCGCGGATCAATTCCCAGATGCATCACCAACTCGACCGTCTGGTCGAAACCTTTCCGCTTTTTTGCATTTTTGTAATCTCTGTCAGACTTTTGCTCGGCCATGCTCTTCACCAAGGCTATGGCTTCCGGCAATAACCGTTTGCCGCTCTCCTCGGCCTTGGTCAATTGTTGCTTATAGCGAATACTTCTTTTCGGCATAACGACGCCTCCCACTATTCGTTTTGCAGACCCGTGGTCAGGCCCTATTTATGTTCTCTCACCGATAGCAAAACCTCTGCTTCGATGAACACGCTTTCTATTTTCATAGATCAACAGGCACAGGCTCCGGCAACCTATCCTTCTACAACATTTATGCCCATAGAACGAGCTGTGCCGGCAATAATCCGATCCGCCTGATCCAAGTCAAAAGCATTAAGGTCTTTGATCTTCCGTTCGCTGATCCCGCGAACCTGCGACCAGGTAACCTTCCCCACCTTCTCCTTGTTGGGCACACCACTACCCTTGGCTAAACCGGCCGCCTCTTTCAGCAATACCGCCGCCGGCGGACTCTTGACCAAAAACGTAAATGACTTGTCCTTGTAAATAGTCAGCTCTACCGGGACAGTCATACCATTGAGATTAGCTGTCTGGGCATTGAACTGTTGCACAAACTGCCCAATATTCACCCCGTGCTGACCCAGCGCCGGACCAATCGGGGGCGCGGGGGTAGCCTGTCCACCAGGAGCCTGCAACTTCAATACCGTCAATACTTCTTTTGCCACTGTTACTTCCTCAACATCTACTGCCCCGACTGAGAGCCCTTCTCCTCAGACAGGTCTTCCCTTTTCCCTTATACTTTCTCCAACTGCCAATATTCCACGTCCACCGGCGTGGAGCGCCCGAAAATCGTCAACAGCACGGTCACCACACCCTTGGTCTCGTCGATGCCCTCCACGTTGCCTTCGAAGTTCTCGAAAGAACCTTCCTTGATCTTGACCCGGTCACCCTTGGCAAATTCCAACCCCCCAAGTACCGCTTCCTCTTCCGGCTTGGCAGCCGCCGCCAACATCATCTCTACATCATGTCCCCGCATCGGAGTCGGCTTACCATCCGAACCAATAAAATCACCCACCCCCATCGTCTCCTTGACCAGAAACCAGACGTTTTCCGGTATGCTGCCATCCTCCTCGGTGGCCATCTCCACAAAAACGTAACCGGGGTAAAGCTTCTTCTGCAGAATCTTGACCTGACCGGCCTTCATCCGCTTTTCCTTGGCGGTGGGAACCAATACCCTGCCAATCCGATCCTGCAAATTCTCAATGCGTACCTTACGCTCCAAGGCTTCACACACCTGGTTCTCTTTGTTGCTGGCCACCCGCAGTACGTACCAACTCATCCCTGGACGCGTCGGTTCCTGCGTCGGTTTGACAGGTGCCTCTGCAACTTCACCTGCACTCGCCTCCGAACCACCCTGCTCTGTGGATTCGCCGGCCACAGCTGCTTCCTCTTTATCTTCCCCTTGCTCTATATCATTTTCCGCGCGAGGAGACTGATCCTGCTGCTCCTCGGGAACATCCGCGGGGGAAATACCGTCAGCCCTGTTTTTTTCCGGGTCTTGTGCAGACATCAATTTGTTATCCAATTCCAAGCAACTTGAGAACGCCCACCCCGGTCTTCAGCACGCCGATCTGATTGAAAAATACCATGAATAGCAAATCCCCGACAAACAAGAGGATCGACATAATGACCACCAATGTGATGACCACTTTGGTGGAACGAACCACTTCCTGACGCGTGGACCAGCTTACCTTTTTCATCTCCCCTTCTGTGGCAATGAAAAAATCATTCGCCTTGCGGTTCAACCCCACAACCCAATACATCGCGAAGGCCATCACCGCCAGAAAACCTACCGTCCCGCCATAAGTGGCCGCATAGTAATACGAGCTGTCTTGCGAAAGAGAAGCTTTTAATTGATCAAACAGCGTAATGCCGCCCGCTAAAATCAAAACTCCCACGCCAACAGCAGTACCCACCCGGGTATAAAATCCCTGCCCCGGCTTATAAATACGCAACCCGAAACCACTTTCGGGCTTGCCACGCCGGGAAGGGCCAGCGTCGTTCTGCCGCTCTTTTTTATTCTGACCGGCCTGGGTCACCACTTCATCGCTCACTAGGGGCTCCTTCTGCTTTTAGTTCGCCCACACCAGCACAAAGGTTTACAAATCTCTATCCAACCAAAATCGTCTCCGGCTGTCGCGAAACTCCCCATCCGCCGGAACTTATATGCCAACCCACACCTCATGCCTCTCTAAACTCTGGTGTCAATCAATACTCTGGTGTCAATCAATCTGCCGGATTCAGGAGCGGAGGGACTCGAACCCCCAACCGCCGGTTTTGGAAACCGGTGCTCTTCCAATTGAGCTACGCTCCTTCGCTCAGTGATTAGCGCTCCTGCCGCTAAGTCTTACTCCCGCCTGGCCGGATATCATGCCACCCCTTCGCCGGGGAACAGATATTGAACAGTGGGTTTACTTACGCTTGATCTTGTGCTTAACCCGCTTCCGCTCTCGCGGGCAATATTTTTCCAGCTCCAGCTTGGGCACACCACCCATCACGTTCACGTTCGTGCGATAATTCAAATCACCGCATCCCGTACACTGAAGCCATACGTATTCGCGTTTACTTGCTTTAGCCATAACTCGTTTCCTGCATCCTTTTAGAATGCGACTATCAGCAGTGATGCCAGCCGGCCCACAAGCCACCAAACACTTCGATCACCGGCCGCAACGCCACCCAATACACCGCATCATACAGCTCATACCTGCCGGGTACCGGGTTAAACCCTTAAACCACTACTCGATGATCTTGGCTACCACGCCGGAACCAACCGTTCGACCGCCTTCGCGAACCGCGAAACGCAAGCCTTCTTCCATAGCGATGGGCTTCTGCAATTCCACTTCCATCTCTACGTTGTCGCCCGGCATACACATCTCCGCTCCACCAAGCAGGTTCAACCCGCCGGTCACGTCGGTCGTCCGGAAATAAAACTGCGGACGATAACCGGAGAAGAACGGACTGTGCCGACCACCTTCTTCCTTGGTCAACACGTAAACCTGACCCTGGAACTTGGTATGCGGCGTAATCGTTCCCGGCTTAGCCAATACCTGGCCACGCTCCAGATCACTCTTCTCAACACCACGCAGCAACAGGCCGACATTGTCACCCGCCTGACCGTAATCCAGCGTCTTGTTAAACATCTCCACACCGGTCACCGTCGTTTCCTTGGTCTCACCAAGACCGACGATCTGGACCTTTTCGCCAACTTTGATCTGGCCGCGCTCGATTCGGCCGGTGCCGACAGTGCCACGACCCTTGATGCTGAACACGTCCTCCACCGGCATCTGGAAATCCTGATCGATGGCTCGGGCCGGCTCGGGAATGTGATTGTCAATCGCGTCCATCAACTCCTGGATGCACTTGTTCTTCTCTTCGTCTTCCGGATTATTCAAAGCCTCAGAGGCCGATCCCTTGACGATCGGAATGTCGTCCCCGGGGAAATCATATTTGCTGAGCAACTCCCGAATTTCCAGCTCGACCAGCTCCAACAACTCGGGATCATCCACCAAGTCCACCTTATTCAAGAACACCACGATCGCCGGCACGTTCACCTGGCGAGCCAACAAGATGTGCTCACGCGTCTGGGGCATCGGACCGTCCGCCGCCGACACCACCAGAATCGCTCCGTCCATCTGGGCCGCACCCGTGATCATGTTCTTGACATAGTCCGCATGACCGGGACAGTCCACGTGGGCATAGTGACGAGCTTCCGACTCATACTCCACGTGCGACGTGGCAATGGTCAGAATCTTTGTCGCATCACGCCGACCGGCAGACTCCGAAGCCTTGGCAACGTCATCGTAACTCTTAAAAGTGGCCAAGCCCCTCTTTTCCTGAACCCTGGTGATCGCCGCCGTCAGCGTCGTCTTACCATGGTCAACGTGACCGATTGTCCCGATGTTTACGTGCGGTTTTTTTCGTTCATATACAGCCTTGGCCATTGAACCAATACCTCCACTCTTGTTGCCTAACGAATACGGTTTACCGCCCGACGCCTCCAGCCGATCCGCAGTCGGCGACGGCAGGCTTTATCAACTAAAAAATACAACTTCTAAACTCTATTCCAATAACAAAAACACCCGTGCCACGCGATCTCCCGCATTGCACGGACATCGACGACCACTCTTTTCTTTCCCCGCCTGTTGAAACAACACGCGAAAGCTGCTGATGGGGCTTGAACCCATGACCTCGTCCTTACCAAGGACGCGCTCTACCACTGAGCTACAGCAGCATCGGGTAAACCACCGATCTGCCGAACCTTAACACAACCAGCACGGCCTCATGCAATAGACGCACGCTCACCCTTGATACCGCACCAGAGCCAAACCAGTATACGGGATTTGAAAAACCTGTCAAATCCTAACCAGCTGGACATTTACGGTCCGTTCGCCACCTTTGCATGGGTCGCTGCCGCGGTAAAATCGCGCCCTGCAGAGCCTTTGCCTACCAATTGAAGGACCTTACAACCCTGCATTCTCGTATGCTACAATCTTCCCTACCGCAATGCAAACACCCTCCCCATAAAAAACCACAAGACAACCCTAACTCCTCCCCGCTATAATGCCCCCTCCAAACAGCTGTACCCCATAACAACAGGAGCCTTACAACATGCAGAAAATACGCCTCATGTCCCCCGGCCCGACCATGGTTCCCCCTGAAGTGACAGCGGAAATGAGCCGCCCCATGGGCCACCACCGCTCCGATTGGTTCCGCGATATCCTCCACCAAGTCACAAACGACTTACAATATATATTCCAGACCGCCGGCCAATGCCTCCTGGTCACCGGCTCCGGAACTGCCGCCATGGAGGCCGCCATCGCCTCCACCTGCATGCCCGGCCAAAAAGCCCTCGTCTCCCGCAACGGCAAGTTCAGCGGACGCTGGGCAGACCTCGTCCAGGCCATCGGTTGTGAACTCGTCCCCCTCGACCTCGAATGGGGCCAAGGCGCCCAGGCTGACCAGGTCGCCGCCCTCCTCGATCAACACCCGGACCTCAAAACCGTCATCATCACCCACTCCGAAACCACCACCGCCGCCCGTAGCGACCTCGAAGCCATCGCCGCGGTCACCCGCCAACGTGACGACCTTCTTCTCGTCGTCGATGGCATCACCAGCATCGGGGCCATCCCCTTCAAAATGGACGAATGGGGCGTGGACCTGGCCGTCACCGGCTCGCAGAAAGCCCTGATGACACCCCCCGGCCTCGGAGTCGTCGCGGTCGGCCCCAAGGCATGGCAACGAATTGAATCCGCCTCGCCTCCCACCTTCTACCTTGACCTCAAAGCCTACCGCAAAGCCGCCGAAACCGACGACACCCCCTACACCCCCGCCATCACCCTGACCATGGGCCTGCGTAAAGCCTTGGAAATGATCCGCGCCGAAGGGCTGGAAAACATCTGGCAACGCACCACCGCCCTCGCCCGGGCCACCCGCGCCGCCGCCCAGGCCATGGGCCTTAAGGTCTTCGCCCAACACCCCGTCGATTCACTGACCGCCATCGCCTTTCCTGACACCGTCGATGTCGCCGCCTTCCAACAGAAAATGCGCGACGATATGGGCATCATCGTCTCCGGCGGCCAGGGCCCGCTCAAAAACAAAATCATCCGCGTCAACCACATGGGCTACGTGGACGAAACCGATACCCTCGCCACCATCGCCGCCATGGAACTCACCCTTGCCCGCCTGGCCCACAAATTCCCCCCCGCCGCCGGTACCAATGCCGCACTGAATGTATTGGGAAATGTGGATCAATCAAACTAACAAAGAATTGCGAAATGATTTTGACTGTCAGCCACTACATTTGATAAGTGAAAGGCTATTGAACATGTTACTTTGCCAACATATCAGAAATAACGCTTTCCGGGCTAATCCACTGAATATTTTTATACTCATCAAATCTATGCAAGTGCCGAGCAAAATGAGTACGCAAATACAACTTATCTTCAAAACACGGCGTCGGAAGGATTTCTAAACTATTTAGTATAGCCTCTCCAAGTAAAGTCATTGAATTATACATATCTTCAGCAAGCAAAATAAAGACTGGTAAAACACTTCCCAACCCGTTTTTGCGTATCTTATCTTCTGGCCACAAATTGTCGAAATACATGAACTCCTTCCATGGTAACTCATCCACCTTAAGCGCAAAACCATCTTCAAAGGCAAAAATCAAATCGAATGTATGACCATGATGGAAGACATTGTCCCTTATCTTACGGCATGTAGAGAACAGTTGTTTCTTCTTTTTGTAAAATTCTATAAGTGGCGTTGATAAATTGTATTTTTTCAAAAGTTCTTCAGGTTCTTTATCAACAACTTGGCGAAATGATTTTGGAAAAGATACTTTCCGAGTAGAACAAGCATATACTCTTTTAATTATTTCATGAATTAGATCATAGTATGAACGATGAAGTCCAAAAACGCTTTCTAGTTCTATTTGAATAAGTTTTTCTGAATGCGTATTCTTGAATTTGTTTGCATGCTGAAGAATTATAAAGTATTTTTCAATGTATCCTAAGCAATTAATAAAATCTTGGGCTG
>CAZMVS010000354.1:0-7840 GCA_964569525.1 uncultured Planctomycetales bacterium | reverse complement strand
GTTTCCATAACACCCCAGGCTCAAGACCATAGCCAGATTGGGCACCAGATAACAACGAGTTACTATGTACTGCCATAACCATCTGCAAGACCTTCATGGCCCCTAAAAGCAGAATGGCGTCTTCGAGGGAATGTACCTCTCGCGAAAGGCCAAAATATGCAGAGTTGCATAAACGCAGCATTTGGGAAGTGACCGCTTGGTCATATCGCACCGATTCCAGAATGTCATGCATGGTGCTTGATGGGTCATTGATCACATTGATCAACTTGACCACCGTGTCCGGTAGCGGTTGGATGTCGCCCACGCGGGCTAGGATTTTGTCCATGTTACTCATATCGCCATCTCCCGGCCTTGATTCCGGATTACTACCTGCCCGTCGGCGATTCGCAATCGCATCGTGCGACTCAAGCTCCCTCCTGCGTTTTCCGAATCGATTAACACTCCGTTTTTCCAGAAGAGCTTGCGGAGTATCGTATAATTCCGCTTGCCGATGTTGAATCGTCCGTTGTCATCCAGCAGGGAGGATCCTCCAGCTACTTTGACAATTAGGCGATTTTTTACCGCCCCTAACTCATAGGCCGCCCGAAAAAGTGCCGGTATGCCCGTGTCTCCAAACATGGCTGGATTCAGCTTGGCTTTCTGCGGTGATATGGATGATTCCGGCAACATATAGTGCAGCAGACCCCCTACGTGAATCTCCGGATCCCAGATAGACAAGCCTATGCAGCTTCCTAACGAATACGTGATCAAATCGACGCGGGGATCCGCGGAAACCTGCATATCGCCAATGTCGACAACTATGTTCATAAAATATTTATTCCATAATGGTTTGCATTACCGGAATAGCACTATTCTGTGTGACTATGACTCTAACAAGTATTTATCTTCGGCCCGAGTTGTACCAACTCACAACCCGGTAACACCTCGTCGATATCCAACAGGATTTTGATCTGGTCTTCAACCTTCCCCATCCCAAGTATGAAATCAGTATTAATAGAAGTGCCCAATTCTGGTGCCGGCTCGATATTATCCGTTGCGATATCGTGAACTTCCTGTACGGTGTCCACGATAACTCCCATGATGGTGCTCGAATCAATCACAATAATACATGTTTGTTCATTGTATTCTTTCTTAGGCAAGCCAAATCGCCTGCGAAGGTCGATAACCGGGATTACTTTCCCTCGCAGATTAATCACACCCTCGACAAAATCGGGAGTCTGTGGAACTTTGGTGATATCCAAAACCCCGATGATTTCACGGACTTTCAAAATCTCTAATCCGTAATCTTCCTTGTCCAGGGAAAAAGTCAAAAACTTGTTTTCTTGTTTCTGTTGCTCTTCCTGTGCATGGTTCATTACGGATGATGCAGTTGTCTCTTCAATGGCTGTATCCATGCTTTCGTACTCCTGGCGTTAATTAGTTGGCGATTCCACGTTTCCTTGCCGAATATCGTCCTCTTCCGATTCGCCGGTATGTTCCAATTGATTGGCAACATCTGCCGCAGCCAAATCTTCTTCATTCTTGCGACCACGAATAGTGCCCGTGTTATTAATCTCATTTAACTTGGCCAGACCCGACATCTCCAGAATCAACCCTACGCGACCGTCACCGAGAATGGCTGCCCCGCAGATACCCTGCAGTTTCTCGAAACGCTCACCCAATGATTTGATCACTACCTGCTGCTGACCATGCAATTCGTCTACTACCAGACCCACCTGCTGACCTTCGCTTTGAACGATGACCACCATCGTGTCGCATGGGTCAATCGGCCCGCTCAGCTCGAAAAGATTCCCCAGCTGAATCAGGGGGATTAGCCGACCGCGAACATTAATCACCTCGCCTTTTTGTTGCACCGAGGTGACCTGTTCGGGAGTTGGTTGCAGTGATTGTTCAATGGCGATTGTGGGAATAATGAATTTTTCACTGCCAATACGGACAACCATTCCATCAATGATGGCCAGTGTAAGCGGTAATCGAATCGCAAATGTTGTACCGTTTCCCTTCTCGCTGGTGATATCGATACGTCCACGAAGTTGTTCGATATTCCGCCGAACAACGTCCATCCCTACGCCTCTGCCTGAGATGTCCGTAACTTCTTTGGCTGTAGAAAATCCGGGAGCAAAAATCAGAGCATAAGCCTGCTCGTCAGTTAGTTCCTCGCCTGGCTGAATAATCCCTTTGTCTCGCGCCTTTTGAATCAAGACTTCCGGATCGAGTCCTTTCCCGTCATCGCTGATCTCAATTACGATATTGCCGCCATGATGATATGCACTGAGGCAGACTTGGCCCATTTCATTTTTGCCTGCCACCCGACGATCGTTGGCATTCTCAATTCCGTGATCCACCGCGTTTCGCACCATGTGCACCAAGGGATCGCTGATCTGCTGGATCACAGTCTTGTCCAGCTCCGTATCTTCGCCATTGATGGACAGCTCGACTCTCTTGCCACCTTTTCGGGAAACGTCGCGAACCAGCCTCGCCATCTTGTTGAACGTCGGTCCAATGGGTACCATCCGCATGGACATGGCTACTTCCTGAACCTCGCGGACAATCTTGGTTACCTGGCCGGCGTCCTTGTTGAGCTTAGCGTTACTTTTGATCTGGTCATTCGACTCGACCAGCGTTTGTGCGATAACCAATTCCCCAACCATATCCACCAAGGCATCCAGCTTTGTGGTCTCGATCCGAATAGAAGTATCCGTGGCGGTCTGTCCACGAGAATTTGCTGGGGATGAACGCTGTTGGTTATTAAAACCGGTAGGCGATGATTGTTGTTCGGCGGAACTATTGTCAGCTGTCTTGTTGTCCGATTTTGATTGATCCGTCGATTCCACTACGGCCGAAGAAGTGGACGGTGGGGCAACAGATTGTTCCGAATCTGTTTTGCCACCAGACTCATACGCCGTTTCATTGCCTGGTTCCACCTTGCCGGACACTACTTTACGCAAGTGATCGATAAGCTTCGAAATAGGTGGTTGATAGACAACATCCCCTGTCGGATTTGCCAAATAGCTCCCCACGGAGGAAACCTGTTCTTTTAAGACGTCGATCACATTGAATATCAGATCGATGATCCCCGGGGTCATCGCCCGCTTGCCTTTGCGACCTTGATCCAGAAGGGTTTCCACTTCGTGGGTCAGGCAATTGATGTCCCGCAAATTTAAAAAGCCGGCCATTCCCTTGATCGTATGGAATGGACGGAAAAGATCGTCAATCTTCCCTGTGTTTTCCGGAGCCTGCTCAACTTCGATTAATCCGGTTTCGATGGCTTCAATATGTTCCTGTGCCTCTTCTGCAAAGGCTTTGACAAACTCGATTTCCTTGGGGTCAATCGTTAATGGTGATGACTCATAGGTGCTTGTTTCTTGCTCCAGTGTCTGGTTGACGATTGGTTTATTCGTTGCCACATTGTTGGCATCAGAATTAGTGTTTGTTTTTGTTTTGTCTGTTTTCAGCTGCTCAGCAGCGAAAATTTGACTATCTTGCTGAATATTTTCCGATAATTCATCGGTTACTATGCCGGAATTCCGAATAAGGTTATGCAGATCGTTAATCGAGTTAGCAATTTCTCCCAACAGGGTTTCGGCATCTTCTGTTTCCCCAAGGATGAGTTGCTCTAACGCTTGTCCTAGAGATTGAGTATGTTGCACAACCGGCGAGGATTCAGATTGGTCCTGTTCGGAATAGAAATCCACTAATTCCTCGCACCATTCGTGCATCTGAGCCAAGATGCTCAAGTCATCCTTGTCGATCTTTTGGATCGTTTCGGATAGTTGATTTACCAACGAGTGCATGTCGGGTTGTGCTTGCAGATTTTTGTCCGTCATTGAATTCCTCGCTACGATTGGCTTCCGTGCTGTCCGGCGGTGACGATTGTCAATAGGCTTCTGCTTAGCCATGCGACGGGTGTATAAAATTCGCTTTTAAGAAGAATTTCTGTCTTCACTCCATGCATATCATGGAAATTGACGACTATTTATTCCTTTGCTCCCTATTTTTGGATGGGTCCTATAACATCCAGCCTTTTGATAGCTCGCAGGTAGACGGATTACCATAGAGGATATCCATGCACTGCTCTCTGTAAATTAATATCGGCATGACCGGATGTTGAATTAGCTTGTCCCGAGAAAATGCTGGTATCGCGGCAAAAATGGAGAATAATGAACAATCCGAGTGGATTTACGAGTAGAAAACAACTAAAAAGAGAACAAAAATAGTAGATAGGAATACGCGAACTGAGAAAATAAAATAGCGTGCTTTCAAATTCTCTACTGTCAAATACCTCCGATAACCGTCTTGCAGGAAAAGCCTAACGGCCCAGACGCAAATTACCCAGGCTGGCGGGATCATATAAGTACCGCCGAGCCCCTGACCAGGAGCCATACTCGCCGCGAGCTTCGTCCAGCCGGGCAAAATTAATCCCCCAAATACCGTCCCTCTCGCCGAGACCCTCCAATGGCAGGCGAATTTCCACCGTCCATTGTCCCGGCTCGCTTTCCCTGTCAACCGCAGCTTGGACGTTCGCCGACCAGGAATCGTGCTCCGAAACGCCGGCCAAACATGGTACGCCCCGTTCGCTGATCGTAGCCCCATTGGCTTTGACAACCAAGTGATACAAATCGCTGGAATCCACCGCCTGATGCAGGGGATCCAACACGACCTCCACCAAATCTTCCCCCCGTGGCCAAAGACCGTCATAACGAACGTAATTGCTCCGCGCACCCGAACCTCGTCCCTGCTGCCGATCTTTGCAGTTAAAGGCAATGTACAGGTATTTATCGTCATGACATACATAAGCGGTGGTTGCTTGTGACATACGCGTCGGTCGATCTTGGCCGCTTTTTGGCACGTCTTGGGCTCCCATGAGGATAAAGTCGCCGGCTACATTGGCCGACGCTACTGCCCAGTCATCTAGCTTCCCGTCAATCACCGGAGTCTGGAACATTCGTTGAGAAACAAGAACAGCCAAGCGTCCTTGCCCTTGGCATAACGGTTGATAATTTTCCGGCGTCTCCTTGCTTTGCAATAGGGCGATTTCAATAGAGTGGTTGCCAAGACGTCCCGGATTGAAAGGCGGAGCCTTAGCCTGTACGACTTTGCGAACACTTTGTAATGGCGGCAGATGTTCGATTTCGGCTAAAGGCTTCGTCATTTCCCAGCCATCAGGCAAATTAACAAAAGCGAGTCGCCCCCTGACCGCATTACGAGTCGCGTTCAGCAACCATACCGTAGCCCGTAAACGAACAGGTTTTTCACGATCATTGGGGTCGGTTGATATATTGATCCCCTCAATCATTAGGTGAACCTGTCGAACTTGGCTGGAAAACCAGGACCAATCTACTTTCTCTTCAAACCGCGCAAAATCATCCGTTATCCCCGGACTTTCCCCTTGCCCAAGGATTTCTTCCAACTCTCGGGCCATAATCCGCCGGGCCAACCGCCAAGGCGTGGAATCCAGCACCAATCCATGTGGATGAGAATCCAGAAAATGATTCACGTAACAGCTGGACCCTCCGAAAGGCACCAAATCGTTTGCTAATCGTTGGGCGATTCCCGGCCGAGCGTTCTGCTCCAAAAGCCATAAATATTCATAGTCCTGCAAGCCCCGCATCAGCCTTTTCAACCGGATCGAGGGTATTGGTCGCTCCAGGCCGAAAGGCTTCCCCGGCCAAATCAAGGCCTGTTCACTTCCCGCAGCGAGATCGTGCCGCATTCCATCCCAATTATTTACCTCGGCAAGCATCAATCCCTGCAGCCCGAAACGATATGCCAACCAACCCAAACTCCGCGAGCTGGTCGCGGGGGCGATGACCGACATCGAACCGGCGAAAGGTAGGCGGTCCGGCCGAAGCCAGGTACTTTTTGCTCTCTTTCGCTGCTCAGCCAGAGCTTCGAAATCAACTAGACTGGCCGGTGGACACCAGATATCCACCCATTCGGAGACATTCTCCCAGCCGTCTTGTAATGCCCCGTACGGTCTGAGTGAATTGGGAGTCAGTGGGCAAAAAAGCCGCAGCCGCTCATCCGTTTCCTGAACTTGCCGTCCCAGCCAAGCGAACATGGCGTACCGCTTCGCACGAGAACTGCCCGGTGGCGGGCACCAGATAAATTGACGGTCAAACCAGCCGTGCTCTTCGAAATGATGACCACATAACCGCAGATAATTTTGCAGGAAATCAGCGAATTGCCCCGATCCCCATCCCCCGAACGCTGCCGGTGGGGGAGAATCGTTTCGCAGAGGGATAGGCCAATGCTCCACCCCGACTCGGTTCTCAAACACAGATCCGTCCAACAGCCCACCCACCAGCCGGTCGTAATCCGACCAGCCAAGTTGAAGCTGGCCTTCGGTTCCATAATGGCGATGCGGTTCAATGTCCCATGCCACCGGTTCGCAGCGATGCTCGTGCAACAAGCGGGCGGTGGCATCCAGGCAGCTCGTTATTCGCTTATAAGCCGGATCCTCAAAGCTGATTTGTCCGGGGACATAGGGTTTGCCATCTACTTCCAGATGATGCCGCAATAATTCCTTAGAATTTAATCCAGTAACAACTGAAAGGTGTCGCGTTTGCGGCAGGGCGAATGGCAAAACCCTCAACTGCATTTTCAACTCGC
Source organism: uncultured Planctomycetales bacterium (assembly GCA_964569525.1). Lineage (GTDB taxonomy): Bacteria > Planctomycetota > Phycisphaerae > UBA1845 > PWPN01 > JAAYCU01. The sequence goes on along the minus strand of CAZMVS010000354.1, from coordinate 1,228 downwards.
GGGCGAAACCGGATGATCGGGACACGCGGATTTTACCCTGATATACGCCTGCTGGCGTCCCTGGAGGAATCCTGATTTCCGCCCACACCAAAGCGCACCTCGTCGGCAGAATCTCCATGGGCAGACCGCCCCGTGGAGCGTCCAGGGGGATCAGGGGATCGGCAAATTCCCTGGGCATTCCCAAATTGGGCGTCAATCGAAGATACCAGGTGGGATAGTCGGTAACCTTGATCCAGCCTGCTCGATGAAGCTTGATATTTTCTGAACTAATGCGCGAGTCTTGCCATTGCAGCGAGGTGAGAGCAATGTCCGTCACCGTGGCAGGGCCGCCCTCACTTTTTAGAATCATCTGAAAGGCGACCACCTCATTGACCGCGCCCTCCAAGTGCACAGTATTGGCTGTTGCACTGAACACTGGGCTTTCTGGAACCGGCTCGGATGTTGGTGAAATAGGCTCCGTTCCCGGAACCGCCCAGATACGTAAATCTCCCCAGCCGGCAGGAAACTCAGAGCATCCAACCAGTAGCCCAAAAAGCAAAATGACAAAAGAATTAATAAATTTCAATGATATCACGCGCACGGCTCAAGTTTGAAAACACCACAAGGCGATATTCTAATTCAGGAGCAGTTATTTTCCACCACGGGGGTCCTGCTCGCAAGGTTTCTCAGATGAACAGAGGGTTGAGTGAGTTTCTGGCATCGTAGAACAATCGATTTCTCGAAGCGAAAAAAAAAGAAAATATCTGGAAAGTTTTTACGCGAATTTGATCCTATAGTGCATACTATTTATCGGACCTTGTGTTTAGGGTATTTTTTAAACCCAGTTTGGTCTGGAGGATCGTTTGTTGGGGGACCAAGGGTAATTTATCAAGGAGTTCTTGACCATGGTCAGCCAAATCTCGAAGGGGTTGGTAGAATTCAGATTTTTCCGACCGACAGCAGAGCGGGTTACCCTATCCGGCGATTTTAACCAGTGGCAGAATAATTGTCGGCTCAGAAAAGCTCCCTCGGGATGGTGGCAATGCAGACTCCGTTTATCTCCCGGTATTTATCAATTCCACTACGAGGCTGATGGGCAGCGGTTCATCGATTATGCCGCCTTCGGCATTGAACCAGGTCAGGATGGTTGGTATTCCGTTTTGTTGGTCGATAATGAAGTTGGCCAACCAAGGGAATTCAAAGCCGCCTGATCCGGTCTCGTTTCAGATTATTCCCAACCCGTAAAAGC
>CAZMVS010000353.1:0-8271 GCA_964569525.1 uncultured Planctomycetales bacterium | reverse complement strand
GATCGGCGAGGCGGCCTCTCACGGTGACCTGAGCGAAAACTCCGAGTACAAGTTCGCCTTGGAAGAGCGCGACTTACTCCAATCCCGGGCCAGAACTATGCAGGATGAATTGTCCAAGGCCCAGGTCATGACGGCCGAAAACGTGAGTGCCGATCGCGTCAACATCGGCACGCGGGTATCTCTAGCCAGTACTGACGGCAGCCATCGTCGGGAAATAACCATTCTCGGCCCGTGGGATGCCGACATCGAGCAGGGAATCTACAACTATAAGGCCCCGCTGTGCATGAAGCTGAAAAATCTGCGCCCGGGCGACACGATTACCCTCGACCTGGACGATGCTGAGAAAGAATACCGGATCGAATCCATTTCCAATGCCTTGGAATGAAAGGCCGACAAATAACATCGGCACTTTCAATAATTACATATTCTTTCGTAGATAACAGGTAACGAAAATGCGTTTTGTCCCTCACTTCATACTGGCCTGTTGCCTTTTTGTTGTTTCGCCCCTGCATGCCCAACCATCCATTGACGGTTTTATCGACGACGATTTCTGGACCACGCAAGCCCGTGTTTGGCATGTGGAAAAAGACGGCGACGACCAACAGGCCACTAGGTTCTGGCTCGGTCATGACAACGAATACCTGTATTTCGCCGCCGACGTGAAGGACGTCGATGTACGCGGTAAACACACCGGCCGAAAGGCCGAGGTCTGGAAGGATGACGCGGTTGAATTGTTTATTGATTTCGGCGACGGCACCGCTGAAGACCGCACCCCGCAGACATTTGAATACGGATTCAGCGCCGCCGGTGGGGTAAACTGGACCCGCGGCACAGGCACGGGCGACGGACAGAATTTCCCCGGCCACGATTGGCCGCCACGATGGGATTCCCAAGTGCAATGGTCCACCCGGGCAAAAAGCGGTACGACATTGAACTTCAACGCAGATACCGACCGGGGTTACGTAGTGGAGGCCCGTATTCCCTGGGCGGAACTTCAACAGTCGCCGCCGTTTGAAAATGAAAAACGAATCGGGATCAACTTTCTCAACGTGCTGCATCCCGGGCCACAACAGGATCAGCCGGGATTGTTATGCTCTACACCGGGGATCACCTTTGCCAATAATCATCAACCCAAGCTCTGGCAACGAATTCGGCTAAACTGGATGGGCCCGCTGCCGGTCCGCGGCCTGGTGGAGGATTTGCCCCTTTGGCTGGACACGAACGCGGATCACGGCGATTGGAAACAATACCAATCAGCCCAATCCGACGAACAAGGCCCCTGGCTGAATCGCCGATACTGGACGCGCTTGTTCGAGCAAATGAACCGGATGAAATTCAACACCCTGCTGCTGAAGCACCCGCATCCGTTCAATGGATTTTTAGCTTTGGAGAATTTTCCCGATGCCGCTCATTTTACCGGCCCGCAACTGGACAGACATGCCGAACAACTGCATTGGCTGCTCGACCGGGCCGAAAAACAAGGGCTCAATGTTTATTTATCCTGCCGCAATATCCATCTGCCGGAAACATGGAGCCAAAAACAAGGGACGGAAGGCAATGGCGTGGATAATCCCGTGGTTCAAAAGTACATGCGCGAAGCCGTTGGTCAACTCCTTGAGAAATACCCCAAACTCACCGGCTTGGTTGTAACGAACGAGAATCCGACAGGCTGTGTGAATTTTGTACTCGACACGATTGTAAAAGGGCTTGCCAAAACCAGCGGAACCAACAACAAACCAAAGTTACTTTTGCATACCCGCGGGCTTTCTCCAGAACAGGCCGCCCGCATAATAGAGGCTTGGCCGAACACGCAATTATTGCACGATCTGCAAGGTCAACAATGGTTCACCCCTACCGTCGATCCCCGGTTGCAGCGATATGAAAACAAAGTCCGCGCACTAATTGCGGGGAAAGACATAACCGTTCAACCGACCATTGCCCTTGGCGGTCCGCAATCTGCCTCACGTAATATCTTCTGGGGCGATCCGGAATGGATGCGCAAATTAAATCTTGATCTGCGCCGCCAGGGATGCGGGGGGATGTTCTTGAAAACGGAGAACGCTCTGCCGTGGGTATGCCGCGAAGCCATGGGCAAATATGCCTACGATGCGGGCGATGCTTTTGACAAGCGTTTCTGGGAGCAACGGCTGAACGCCGTTTACGGTTCGGGCAAACATTCCGGGCAATTGCTGGAGGCTATGCAGCAGGCCAGCGCGATCATGCCGGAACTGCTCAAGCTTGTCCACAGTCAATCGCAGCGTTTCACGCCGCAGTTCGGCCTATTGATGGTGCAATACATGGGCCTGCCCACAATTTCCGGCTATGTTTCCTGCCGTGACCAGCAAATCAACGAGGAAGGCTATCTTGATCCGCTGCTTGGTTCCACCTGGCCGAATCCTGATTGGGGTTCCCCGGTGGCCTCGGTAGAGGCGTCGTTGGAATATGGCGGGCCGGCCGGTGAGGTGGAAGCGGATAAAATCGCAAACAACATCCGACAATCCGTCAGTGGGTGCCAATCCCGTTTAACCAGCTTGCGTCATGTCCAACCGCCAAACAAAAATCAGCAAGAGCAATGGTCCATTTTGTTGGATCACCTGGCCATGAACGCCGCCCTTGGGGAACATTATGCGTGGAAAATCAAGGGCGCTTTAGGCTGGGCGGAGTATAAAGCTTTGCGCGGCAGGACCAGCGGAATATATCATCCCCTGCAACAATCCATCGAAGCTTGGGAAACGGTATGCAAACTGGCGGACAAACTTTATGACAACGAGCTGCCCTTCTGGCAACAACAACCGTACTCGCCGCCACCTTGGTCAGCTGATCAAATTTTCGAAAGTTATCAACCCGTCAAAGGTCATTGGCGGGATCAACTAATCCTTTTCAAACGAGAGCTGATGCGAATTCGCGAATCCGTAGGCATGTATAACACCGACGCACCCCTGCCTTTATGGGATCAATTAACGGCCACCTCGCAAAAAGATTTGCAAACAGTTCATATGATCCATTTCGAAAAAGATCGGGACAAGCGGTATCAACTTAACTTTGCCCAGTGGATCGAACAGCCCAGCCAAGCAATTCACGGAATGGGCGCGATCTTAATCGACACCCGCGAACAAGGCGAGGGTTGGCATACCGTGTTGAGCATCGATCCGACCTATGCTCCCATGTTGGCCTATCGTCAGTACCAGATTTCCTTGAGCTATTACGTGGTCGAAGCGAACCAAAATAAAGGGGCGATATTCGGCGTCGCCCTGCAATCAAGCGAGGAACAGGAAACAGCCATGCCACGTCTTCGCTGGCGGGCCCCTAAAGATTATCTCGGCATACGCTTCCTGCAAACACCCGTTCTTGAAAACGACAGGACCGCTTTTTACCTGGAAGTTAAAGGGCCGGCGGTACTCGTGGTGGATGACCTGGAAATAAGTCTGCTTTCCCAGCCTTAGGGAACAACATTCCGGGCGCGATCACTGCTAGAGACGTGCTCGGCAAATGGAGTGGGATTTTCATTTAACGTTTTGGACGTCTCGGCCATTTCCTGCCGTTCCAATCCAAGGACCTGCTCAGCCGGGGCGAATTGAAATTCCTTCAATAAACAGGCAAGACGCGACCCGACGCGCGACCGCCACAACGATTGAGTAAAAGCTCGCCGCCGACTCATCGGAAAACCCTGCCGTCGAAACCAGCCTACTTCTCCAACCGCCAACTCGTACGGATGAAGATAAACAATGGCCGGCTGATGGATCCGGTTGGCGGCGCGAATCGTCCGAGCCAGAATGCCCGCGGGCATCAGCCGGGTATGCCCACCGCCAAGTGTCGGCCAATTCCGCCCCGCCCAATGGTACGTGGTGATGGGAAATTCCTGCAATTCACAATTCGGCCAACAATGCGGAAAACGTGGCGCCTCCGGGATTCCGTACCGTTTTTTGTGAACGGGGAAAATGCTTGAGCTGTAACGAATCCCCTGCCGAACAAGAATCGGTCCGACCCAGCGCGATTGCCGGGTAATAGAAAACGCCGGCGCCCGATAGCCCAAAGGCTGAATCCCGGTTTGCTCACGAATAATTTGTATCGAGCGACAGAGATCGGACTCAAATTGTTGGGCGCTGAGTTGGTAAACCAGTTCGTGCCCGTAACCATGGGTAGCGATTTCATGACCGGCGGCAACAACCTCCGGCAGCAGGCGAGGATGTTTCTCAGCCACAAGCCCCAAAGCAAAAAAGGTGGCCCGTACCTGGTGGCGATCGAGGAAATCCAGCAAGCGATATACATTAACCACCACACGGTCGGTCACCGGATTCTGAGTATCCAGCACCGCCTGCCCCCAATCCTCCAGATCTACGGTCAACGCGTTGAGCATCGCTGTCTCCGCCTTGGTATCGGACCTTATCCGCATTGGAACTATCGGAACAAATCGGGCGGGACTTTGCTAAAGGCCAGCCGAAGAATTGGACGCGGGAGCGGATTTCGCCTCAGCCAGTCCAGCGAGAACGTATAGATCCCCCTTCCGCTGCCAATTGACCCCTTGAGCGAATAATTTGGGCTGGTCCCGATCGTGCGGTACAAGGACCACCGCTCGGCCACGATCCAGACTATCCTGAAATCGCTGTCGCCGTTCGGCGGGCAGTTTCTCACTCCGCAGACTGGGAGAAACATATTCGGTCTCCGCACTTACAGGAATAGTGCCCCGTTCGTGAGCGTAAAATATACCAAAACGGGCCATCCCTTCGGCAACCAACACCAAGCCGTCTTCGCCGACTAATCGGCGTATTTGCTCGTTGAGTTTCTCTTCGTGATTTTCGCCCACCCCCCAAGGCAGGAAAAATGTTCCATAACCATCGCGATATGGTTTATTACCGACCAATCCTTTAAGCATTCCCCTTCGGGATAAGACCAAATACGTGCTTCCGTAAACTATTGGAGTCCATACGGTCGTAATCAAAACCACCACCACCAACCAACGCATCTTTACTACAGACAACTTCCACGCAAGCTGTTTCATGCCCAGGGCGAAAAACATAGCCAACAACAAATAAACCGGAAACATAAAGAGGAACTGGTCCACTACCGAGTATCGGACAGTAAACAAAAGATAAAATAAAAGCTCTATCTTCAAAACCCGCCATAACCATTGAGCGTGATCGGCTTTTTTGAAAATTCCGTAAACGGCTATCGGCAAGGCCAACCCAGGAAAATTGTACACGATATACCCGACAAACAGCCCCAAGCTTTTAACCGACAAACTTAGGTTGAGTACTGAAGACGAATAATTACCGAACAACGCAGAGTGAATCGTCTCGACAACCTGGCCGGTTTTCACCATGGTAACCAGAATCAAAAGCAGGTAAGGCAGCAGCCCCAAAAACCACAAGCCGACCGCAACTATGGCCAAACGACCCGGCAAATGCTTTTTATACAAGGCCCACAACACAATACCGGCGTCGATCGGCGTGACCAGGCTGGCCATCAGGTGATTGGAAATACCCAACCCGTTGAAGAAAACTAACAAAAGCAAATACCCAGGCTGACTATGTCGGACGAAGCCGGCCAAACATAACCATTCCGCCGTCAATAAAGCAGAGGCTACCGCATAAGATTCCGTATGCGTGGCCTGCATCCAAAAGGTATGCGACAGCATCAAGGCCAAACCAGCCAAAACCGCAAAAAACCACCGCTCCACCAACAATCGCAAGGTACAAATCACGTTGGCAACCGCCACGGCAGCCATCAGGCAACTGATCATGGTGGTGGCAAAGGCGGGTTCAAAAGGAGTCAGTAGAATAGCTCCCCGCCCCAGGTAATATTGCACCGGATGCACCAGGGCCAATCCCAAGGGATTTTCGATTTGCCCGGTGAGCATGCGAAGCTGCTGGTAACCGGAGTCCTGCCACTGTACCCCTCGATGGGCGGTGGCGACGTACAAAATCAAGGCAACGAGAAAGGCAAGTAGCCAAACCATACGCAGCGAAAAGGCCCGCGCCCTGCCCCGATCCGCAAGCCCTGTAGCTCCTGAAAGATTCATTTGACCTGTGTCCAGACTCACTGTCAGCCGCCCATTTTGCTTAAAAAAGTGGTCGAACGTTTACCAGTCCTGCGAATTCCATCCATTTTCGCGGCCGGTCTCCACCGCTACTATTGCTCCCGAAGACAGTTTGCTTAAAATAAGGGCTTTGCTGGCATCCCTTAAGAGGGAGCCGTAAAATCCAATGACCGGGGGTGTAGCTCAGTCGGTAGAGCAACGGCCTTTTAAGCCGTGGGTCCAGGGTTCGAGTCCCTGCACCCTCAATTTCCATGCGGTGGATCTGAAACATAAGGCTTGTCGAGCGCATCACTTGCGAACGATGAGCCTTTTGTTTTACCTTCGACCACAACTTCCAGATCGTCACACGTCAACGGTAACATTTGTACTGTTCGTCGCGCTTGTTCAATTCTGAAAACGGATCGATTCTATACGCTTTTCACAGTTACGCCAATTCCCGAAAGCCACCCCCCGCTCCTCACGGCCCCCGGAGAACTTTCATCCCAAAAGCCCTACGCCATACACGGCGCATAACAAACCCCTGATTCTTAAAACCAGGGGTTTGTCAACGATCATATATACTGATCCGGATATCCGCCTTACTGCAGGCCGATCAACTGCCCAATCTGCGGGGCAAACTTGACCACCAGTCCGGCGAACACCACGGAAACCATACTCATAAGCTTGATCAGAATATTCAAGCTCGGGCCGGACGTATCCTTGAACGGATCGCCGACGGTATCACCGACCACGCCCGCCTTGTGATCCTCAGAACCCTTGCCGTAGATAACCATATCGGGATTGCCGGCGGTCATGGCCTGCTGGGCTCTGCCAACCAGGTCTTCACGGATACCCGCAGGCAGTTGGCCCTGTACCTCCGGCTTTTCCACCACATCCTTGGCCGTTATGGTCCCAAAGGTTTCGATCAACTTCTTGGCGTTATCCCAGGCCCCGCCGGCATTAGCCATGAAAATGGCTACGGCGAAACCACTGGTCAAACCACCGGCCAACAAGCCCATCACGCCCGGAACGCCGAAAATCAGGCCAACTACAACAGGAACCACGATGGCCAACAAAGAGGGCACAATCATTTCCCGTTGGGCACCGGCCGTCGAAATGGCTACACACGTGGCATAATCAGGATAACGCTGATTATCCACCGTCACCTCGTCGGGCCAGTTATCCGGATCCTGAACCTCTGCCTCACTCTTCCCTTCATTTCGCAAGGCCTGGCGAATCTTTTCAAACTGCCGACGAGCTTCAATCATCATCCGGTTAGCGGCTCGACCAACCGCCTCCATCGTCATTGCACAGAACAAAAACGCCAACAACACCCCGGAAAACATCCCGCAAAGCACCTTGGGATTCATCAAGGTCACATCATAAAAAGCCATAAACTGCTGCAGAGACGCTTTGCGAGAAGGCACCAATTGCAGTCTGACCTCCTTGGTTGTGTTTTCGCCTTCGCTGTTTTCTATGGCCACGTTGATCTGAGAAGTTCGGACGTAAGACTCATCTTTACCGGTCTCCGGCCCCAACTTGACACGGGTTTCGCCAGCCTCCAACGCTTCCCGCACCGCTGGGGGAACTTTGGCGTAATTGAGGGTCATAAAAGACGCAAAGCTGGCCTTGCCTTCCGTTTCGCCCACGCGGCTGCCCCACTTGCCATAACCCATGTACACTGCTTCGTCCGGCTGAGGGGCTTCGTAAATATCCACAACCGTTTCCTGGGCTTCATGCATCTGCCCAAAACGAACCTCTTCGATATATGCCGCCAACAAGGCCAATGCGGTCAAAGCCGCCGAACCGATCGCGAAACCCTTACCCGTTGCCGCTGTGGTATTGCCAAGTGAATCAAGGGCATCGGTACGCTGACGAACTTCCGGATCCTGGTGGGTCATTTCCGCGTTTCCACCGGCATTGTCCGCCACCGGGCCGTAGGCATCCGTCGCCAAGGTAATCCCCAGCGTGGCCAGCATGCCGACCGCTGCAAAACCAACTCCATACAGGCCGAGCGTAAACTCCTCCGCACCACCGGCAAAGGTGAAAGCCAACAAAATGGCAATGATAATGGTGGCTAGCGACGCCCAAGTACTTTTCATACCCTCAGCAATCCCGGCAATGATAATAGTGGCCGGCCCGGTAATTCCCTGCTCGGAAATTCTCTTAGTGGGTGAATAGTCATAACTCGTGTAATACTCGGTGGCCTTTCCAATAATCATGCCGGCAACCAGGCCGCTGATCATACTACCCCA